>CBFCXB010000106.1:0-7771 GCA_965601905.1 uncultured bacterium
TCGTCGACGCGCGATCCTACCGGAAAGCGTGCTCAGCATTTGAAAAAAACACCCCGTCGTGATATGCTCACCGGCGGCAGTGATCAGGAGGAAAACGGAATGGAAGAGCTGATACGCCGGCTCGTCGAACGGCTCGATCCCGAGCCGGGGCGCGAGGGGCTTCAAAGAACTCCCGAGCGGGTCACCGAATCTCTCGAGTTTCTTACGAGCGGCTACCGGGAGGATATCGACGCGGTACTCAGGGGGGGCATCTTCGAGGAGGAGTACGATGAGATGGTCATCGCGAAGGATATCAGTCTCTACAGCCTATGCGAGCATCACCTTCTTCCGTTCTATGGGAAATGCCACGTTGCCTACATACCCAAGGGGCGCATCATAGGCCTTTCGAAGATACCCCGTATCGTACAGATATTCTCGCGGCGGCTCCAGGTGCAGGAGCGCCTCACCAACCAGATCGCGCGGACTCTCATGGAACATCTCAAGCCATACGGTGTGGCGGTGACGATCGAGGCGGTTCACCTCTGCATGGCAATGCGCGGCGTGCGAAAGCGCGACTCCTTGATCATTACGAGCTCGATGCTCGGCGCCTTCCGCACCGACAGCAAGACACGAATGGAATTCCTCAATCTCATCCGCAGCGGCGACCGGCACAAGTGGTAGTTCCGGACGCGGGCGAGTCCCGGCTCCAGGCGTGCAACCGTGAACAGTGTACATGCTGATCGACTGTGATTTCGTGCCCGCGGTCTATTTCAAATGACTCTCGCACTCCGGGCACTTGCGGCTGCCGGCGAGGGATTTCCGCGCGCAATGTTTGCAGAACGATTTACCGCATCGCTCGCATTCATACACCTTGCCGTGTGCGCCGCACTTCGCGCATTCGCCTCTGGTGGACATGGCCGATCCCCCTTTGCATACTCATCTATATTATACACGATATTGCGGTCCGTGCACCTTTGATGAACTAACGCAATGGTCGTCCCCTCCTCCGGCCGGTAGGTGTGGAGGGGCCGGTCCCCGCAAGGAACGGGAGGAGACACGGAGCAATAGCGCATATGCCGTGCGTTCTCACGATTTCATAACCTTCGTTAGCAGAGGTAACTGCCAAGGATTTTAACCTTGCAAGCCTGCCTGACGGCGCGTTTGCATATATATGTACTTAATAAATGCGTCAGGTATGCTATAATATGAACGCTTTTTCTCAATCACACACTACTCGCCGGTGTATTCAAGCAGCGTGGACGAAAAGAGGATCGCATGAGAAAAGGGTTACCGTTGGTTCTCGCGCTCTTGTTCATCGGAGCGGCGGCGAGCGCGCAGCTCCCACTCGTGGGGTATATCGGCCTCTTTGCCGATGACAACCGTGACACGTGGTGCGTCAACGGAGTGGGATTCTACCAGATCGAGATGTGGGTATGGTGTCTCCCCAGCACCCCGGGAATGATCTGCGCGGAATTCGCGATCAGCTATCCGGGCAATGTGGTGCAGTCTGCCATAACGTTTCCCCCGCCTGTTATAATACCCGAGGTGTTCGAACCCGAGACGGGCGTCAATGCGTGCTTTACCGAATGCCAGATGCAGTGGACGTGGGCGTTTCACCAGACGCTCTTTGTGTCGGATGCGTTGCCCAGTTACCTTGAGATCATCAAGCACAGTGATCCCTCCATCGAGTACATCCGGTTCGCCACCTGTGAGCCGGGCAATCCGACGGAACCGGTCAAAAAGTTCACGAATCTCTACATCAATTACGCACCGGAAGAATCGCCATGCACCTACATGGCAACAGAGAGCAGGAGCTGGGGGGCGATCAAGAGCCTGGTAGAGCGGTAGGCGGCATCCGTCCGGGCCGAACCCCCGCCAGCGGACGCTATTACACAACCGTTTCGGGTGTGGGGACACAGCGCTTGGAGTAAGGGTACTGCCATAAAGCATGCTCAAAAAGACGAATAGCCGGCTGCACCGTGGCTGAGGATGCTGGTGTGCGTCGGCTATTCTATTCCCGAATCAACGGGCGTAGTTAATTTAACATACAATAATAATTATTATTAAACTATAGTAATTATCATCTATTTTTACTTCGATCCCCCCTGCCTTTGTACTTTCGAGGCAGCTCTGAAAGGATATCTTTTCAAATAACTTAAATATCTCAACCTTGCTTGACATTTTAAACGTTTTCCGGTATAAGTGAAAATTCAATCCATCCTCAAAAGGAGACTTTGTATGAATCGCGAGTTCGATTTTTACGATCGCCGTGGTGAGGTCGACATGCTATTGGAGGCTTTTGAGGGAGAGGTCATCAAGAACCATCGGTGCCTCTCCTATCTTATACAGGGACGCCTCGGTGTGGGTAAGAGCCGGTTCGTCCATGAATTTATTAATAACATTGAGAACAAAATTCACATCGCCGGACGGATTCCTAAGTTCCGCAAGGACAAAAATGTCATCGAGTTCACGTGCAGCGAGCATGACAAGAAATATTTCAAAGCCTTCATCGACATGGAAAAACAGAGGTACAGCCGTGCGCGTCAACTGCGCATCTTGAGGCGTATCGGCATGGTTCTCCTCACCTTTGTAAATATCGTATACGATTTTATCGATGCGTTCGAGAAGCTGGCAGAGGAGATCAAGGAATCGGAAGACAGCGACAGCATAAGGCAGCACAAGATCAAACTGTTCAACAGTTATCGGAAAGCACTGAAAAGGCGAAGCAGGCGAGCTCCGCTTATCCTCTATATCAGAAATGTTCAGTGGATCGACGACGAATCACTCGGGCTGCTGCGGACGTTGATCGACGAAAAACAGTCGATGTGGGGGATGATAATTCTGGACGAGGATGAAGGGGGGGCGATCAATCCCGAAGTCGCCGTCACGTGTACCGATCTATGGGGAAAGCGCAAGCTGAAGAGGATGAACCTGAAGCCGATGAAAAAGGGATTCGAGCACGCGATTCTCGAGATGAAATTCGGCCCTGGCCTGTTGACCGCTCCCGAGTACGAATACATCTATATACAATCGGAAGGCTGTCCCGGCCTGCTTGCCAAATGTGTCGACGAATGGATCAGAAAGGATATGCTCTTCCAGATTAACGGCACATGGCACAAGATCGATTATTTCAAGGACCTGATACAGCCCCCCGAGCAAAAGCTCCTGGAATGTATCGTCACTTGTTCGGAGGATGGTCGAATATCCGATAGAGAGAAGATGTTCATACGTCAGTTTGCACGGGAATTGGGTATCGGGTATCAAGTAGTAGAATATTACGAGGAGTTGGTTCTCAAGTGCCACGATCGGGGATACAACATCGAGAGGAAGGAGCACACCGGAACTATCGGCAAGGATGCCTTTGTCGCGTTGGATACGGATGGAAAGCGATTCATCATCGAATACATTCCATACGGCAAAAAGACTTCCAAGGATATCGTTCCCCGGGAAGTCAAGGGAAAGTACCTGCGGCCTGCAACGAGTATCATTCGGGACGAGGACGGTCTTCTCATTGTCAGCGAGTACGCCAAGGGAATAACGCTCCGGGAAGAAGGTATCGAAGATCGTGAGGCCCGCGTCATAGCCGCACTCAAAAAGGCCGAACAGGTGGTAGAAGGACTGGTGGAACTGCACCGCAATAGTTTCATTCATGGATATATCAGGCCGGAGTCGATCATCGTGGAGGGCCCCAACCAGGTGAAGCTGTCGGCCATCGACACGATACAGATAGATCCGCTGAGCGATATGGATGCTGAGCAGGCCATGAATTACCTCCTATATTTCTCCCCCGAGCAGATCGAGGGAAAGGAGATCGACTTCAGGAGCGACATCTTCTCCTTCGGTGCTCTGCTCTACGAGATGCTGACCGGTGATCTTCCTTTCAAGGGGGATGACAAGGAGCAGCTCGGGCACGCCATTCGATTTGACGCTCCAGATTATGACAAGCTGAGAGATCTTGGCGATGACCTCGTCGCGTTGATTGCGCGATGCCTGAAAAAGAATCCAAACGACCGGTACCAATCGGCCGAGGACCTGGTAGCGGAGATCCAGTCGTTACTGACGAAACAACCGATTCAGCCCAAGCACTCTCCCACTCCCGATGAATCCAAGGAGGGAAAGACTGTGATGGAAAAAGATAAAGATAAGAGATTTCCCTGGAAACCGATTAAGCGTATTGCATGGGCGGCGGTCGTAGTTGCCGTGATCATCGCCGCCGCCCATCCCACAACGAGGGGGTCGTTGTACGCGTGGTTCATGGGTGATAGGATCGAGCGTAACGCCGTCGTGGTCAAGCCCTTCGAGCTGAAATCATACGTCGCTCATCCCGATACGCTGCTCGCTGAGATGGCGGAATACCTCATATGGGATGATATCCTGCAGTCCAGCAATCGGGTCGTCATGGAAGAGCGAGAGTTCTTGCCGCTTCGCCAGAATGGTAAGCAACCGGGGCTTGTCATAACGGGAACGGTGGAAGAGAGGCAGATCGAATCGTATATCAAGATCACTTGCATGGAGCCCGGGTGGGTGAAAAGGCAGAAGAAATTTACTATAAAGGCCAAGTCTGACTTACTGGATGAAACGACAGAGGATATTACAAAATTCGCATTGCAATTGACTGGTTCGTGGGCGAGAAAACCTTCCACATTCACAAAGCGATTAACGGCCTTCGAAGAGTTCTACAAGGGGGAGAAACAGTGGGAGAAGCTCGAAGGAAAAAAAGCAGAAAGGGCTTACAAGGCTGCCTTAAATAACGATCCCGGCTTCGTGCTTGCCAAGTTGCGTCTCGCCCAGGTGCTTGACTTCGCCGGCAGCCAGAAAGAAGCGAAGAATAAGGTGAATTCGGTGAGAGATCGTCTGGGCGAGTTGAGCAAACTCGATTCCCTGCAGGCCGAGGCCCTTGTCGCGCATCTCGAAGGTGATCTACCCGCGCGGATTGAGATCCTCCAAATAATCTACAGAAATTATAATACGTTGAAAAAGTCCGCGTATGACCTCGCGGAGGCGCATTATGAGCGGTGCGATATTAATGACGCAAAGAAGTACTATCTCAAAGCGCTGGAAATGTATCCCGATTTCGCACTGGCGCACAACCACCTAGCATACTGCTACACGCACCTGGGAGATCATGAACAGGCGCTGCGCCATTTCGAGACGTACGTGGAGCTCGATTCGACCGCCAATGCCTACGACAGCTGGGGAGACGGTCTCTTTGCCGCGGGGAAACTGGACAGTGCGGCTTGGGCAAAGGAGCGGGGAATCGAACGCGATGATTCCCCCGATTATCTGCATCAGACCCTATGCTACATCAACCTCTTCCGGGGCAAGCTGCGGGAAGCGGATCGTAACGCCGAGAATTATCTTCATGAAGTCACGGACGATGAAGGTATCGCGCGGGGATATTTCCTGAAAGCCCTTATTTGTTTTTTTAGACATGATTATCAGGAGGCACTTCAAGAGTGCCAGGAGGCGAGAAACAGATTCGATACCAATGACCTCGTCGAACGCGACCATGATCTCCACTGGCTCCTCGGAATGGTTTACCTGGAGCTGCGGGACACCGATAGAGCGCAAAAAGAGCTTGAACAAATGCAGCAAATCATCCGGGAAAGAAGCATCAATGAAACAAACTACTATATGCTCATCTACAAGTACGCCCTTCATCTCAAGGCCTGCATCGCCGCAGCCGAGGGTGATATCGGCGATCTCCAGGATTGTATCGATGAATTCGATAGCTCGCTGCGGGACAGGGTAAAGGATCATACCTCGCCGTTCGGCCCCGCTTTCCTGCAAGCGTCGTTCGGCGAACTCCTCAGCAGGCCGAATATCGACCGGCTCGATGATGCGCAGCGCCGCTTCTTGAGGGCACTTGAGTACAACGAGAACTATCCCCTTGCCCACTACAATCTGTGGAAGCTGCACCACAGATTGGGCAATGAAGAGGAAGCGCAAAAGTATTTCGAGAGCTTCCGCGCGCTGTGGGAGAACGCCGACGATGATCTGAAATGGCTCTACGGCATCTCGTGATGTCCGCCTCTTTGCGGGCTCCCTCCTCGATCGCTTTCTCAATTCGGGTTCGCGCCGCCTCCGACGCTTTGATGGCGGTGCAGCTTCACCGGTCCTCGAATCTGAAGAGACGGATCCCGACCCTGCGGCGATCGGCGGGATCGCGGTTCTTGTCCACCCAAATCGATCCCCGATCGATCAGCCCGCCGTTCGTTTCGATGAGCTGCCCCGCGGAATAGGGGAACCAGTATGTGATTTTCCTCAAATATCCTTCACCCGTCATCCCTTTCAACACCTTACTGTCCGATATGTATCCAGAGAACGACCTTACCTCATCCCTGCACGGCAAATAGTACCATATCATGGGGTTCCGATTCGACTATATCGGTGATGAAACGGGATGCCGTATGACTTCCGGGCGCAGTCCGGTACGATGGTCGTGCCGGCGGGCGCACCATCGAAACGGTGACGCGGCCCGGCGGAGGACGGTGTTATTTTTTGCTTGATGTTCGGTTTTTTTTCGGGTATCCTTGTATTGAAGGTATCGGGGGAGAGACCGGACGGGGCGGGGGGCGCCCGCGACTGCGTCCAGGCCTACGCCCGGGTACCGGGTGCGGCCCGTGACATGGAGGTGTCTATGGCATACGTGACGAAACGCCAGCGGGAGATACTCGACTTCATCGCGTCGTTCCAGTCGCGCCGGGGGTATGCGCCGTCGCTGGAGGAGATCGCCGCGCACCTCGGTCTCTCCGCGGTGAGCACGGTCCACGAGCACCTCGTGAATCTCGAGCGCAAGGGGCTGCTGCGGCGTGAGGACCACCGGGCCCGTGCGATAGAGCCCCTCGCGGGGCGTGAGGTGGTCGAGGTACCGCTCGTCGGGACCGTGGCGGCCGGTGAGCCGATCGAGGCGGTGGAGATCCCCGAGAGCCTCGCGATACCGCCCGAGATCGCCGGGCGCGGCGAGACGTTCGTTCTCCGGGTCAAGGGGGACTCGATGGTGGGAGACGGAATCCTGGACGGTGATCTCATCGTCGTCGAGAAGCGGCGGCGGGTGGAGAACGGGGCGATGGCGGTGGTGCTGCTGCGCGGCGAGGTGGCGACGGTCAAGCGTCTCTACCAGGAAGGGGACGCGGTGCGGCTTGTGGCCTCGAACGCGGCCGTTGCCGATCTCGCATTCCCCGCGGCCGAGGTCGAGGTGCGGGGGGTGGTTGTGGGACTGCTCCGGCGCTACCGGGCGCCGTGAGGGTTCACCCCTGTTCGGATGAACGGGGCGCCCGCCCGCTGATATCCGGGTGGACAGGTTTCCTATGAGCTGTGCCGCTTGTGGGTGTAACACCGCGGCGCTCCGCTCGCCGGAACGGGGCGCCCGCTTTGTGGGGTGTATATGTCTCTGACGTACCGGAAGGTCGATTCCCTCCTCTCGGCGAGTGCCGATGGGGAGGTGCGCGAGGGTGACTGCCTCCTCCTCGAGGCGGGGGCGCCGCCGCGCGAGGGTGAACTCGCGCTGGTGAGGCGCGGCAAGGCCGAGGCGGTGTGCCGCTGGAGGCGGGGATGCGGCGACGAGGTGGTGGGGGTGGTGGTCGGGGTGAAACGGCGGTTGTAAGGGGCGACATTGGGATGACACCGGACGGGGTCTCTGTTGTGTGGAGCTGGCCGGCCGCGGGTGGCGCCGGACGGGGCCCCCACCGCGCGGAGCGCGTGCCGAGCACGGTGGGGTAGGCCGGCGTCAGGACCCGCGGCGGCATCGACAATCGTACATTACGGCGCGGTTCGCGTGGGGGGCGGCGCC
>CBFCXB010000107.1:0-7769 GCA_965601905.1 uncultured bacterium
ACCGGCCGACAACGCAGCTCGTCAAGGGCTCGATATTCGATACGCTCGCTGGCGAGGTGTCCGGCTCCACGTTTCTCGATCTCTTCGCCGGCTCCGGGGGAATCGGTATCGAGGCGTTGAGCAGGGGGGCGGGGCGGGTTGTATTCGTCGAACAGGATCATCGAATTCTCAAGGCTCTCCGGACCAATCTCCAGCGGTGCGGCTACACGCACGATCAGGCTTACGTCCGTAGGGGGGATGCGATCCGTTACCTGAAAAAACTCGCCGCGAGGGAGGATGCATTCGATATCATATTCGCCGATCCACCCTATGCGGGCAATGTCGCCCAGAAGATCGTGACGCTGGTGGAGAGTGCGGAGCGGGCGATCTGCCGGCTGCTCGTTGTCGAGCATGGATTGGCTATCTCGCACAGTGAACGCGGTATGCTCGAGAGAATGCAGACGAGGAAGTTCGGGCAGACATACGTTACCTACTTTCGATTGAAACACAGTCCAGACGAATTCGTATGAAAAGGAGGTGGAAGAGCTTGCACGGTATAGTGGCGCTCTATCCGGGAACATTCGATCCGATAACATATGGTCATGTCGACCTCGTTGAGCGCGCGGCGAAGATTTTTGACAGGGTGATAGTGGCCGTCGCCGCCGGTGTTCACAAATCGCCCTTTCTTACCCTGGAGCAGCGATTCACGCTTGCCCGGGAAAGTTTCGGAGACATTGAAGGGGTCGAGGTCGTGAGATTTGACGGCCTCCTCGTGGACGAGTTCCGCAAGCAGAATGTCAATGTTGTTATCAGGGGATTGCGCGCGGTCTCGGATTTCGAATACGAGTTGATGATCGCGCTCATGAACCGGAAGCTCAATCCGGATTTCGAGACGGTATTCCTCATGCCGAGCGAGAAGTACATCTATCTTCACAGCTCCCTGGTGAAGGAGATTTATCGCCTCGGGGGCGAGATCAAGTGTCTCGTGCCGGCATGCGTGGTACGTCGCTTGCGGGAATGGAACATCCGCTGAGCGCGGGCACTCTTCAAGGAGGGAACAGGTGGCCGGAGTTGTAAGCAAACGAGCGAGCGGCATCGAACCGTCGGTGACGTTGAGCCTGAACACGCGGGCGAACGAGCTCAAGGAGAAGGGCGAGGACGTTGTGGGCCTCGCGGCGGGTGAGCCCGATTTCGATACGCCGGATGTTATCAAGGAAGCGGCGATCAAGGCGATTCACGCGGGGAAAACCAAGTATACACCGGCGGCTGGCATCGCGCCGCTGCGTACGGCTGTCGCGGAGTGCTACACCGAACGGCTCGGTGTGGTGTACACGGCGCGCGAGGTTGTGATCTCACACGGCGCGAAGCATTCCATCTACAACGCGCTGTACGTACTGACCGATCCGGGAGATGAGGTTATGATACTCTGTCCGTACTGGACGAGTTACCCCGAAATGATCAAGCTCGTCGGCGGCAGGCCCCGGATCGTCGAGCTCACCGCCGATACCGATTACAAGCTGACGGTGGACCGGCTGCGCGACGAGATCGCCGCCGGTAAACCGAAAGTGATACTATTCAATTCCCCCAGCAACCCGGCGGGTATTGTGTACTCACGTGGAGAGCTCGAGGCCCTGTGCCGTGTCTTTCTCGATGAGGGTATTGCGCTGATCAGTGACGAGATATACGAGTTTCTGACATTCGCCGGATCCAAACATTACTCGCCGGTGACCCTCGTGCCCGAGTTGAGGGACCGGTCGGTTGTCATTACCGGCGTTTCGAAGGGGTATGCGATGACCGGGTGGCGTGTCGGATTCGCCATGGCCTCAGAGGAGGTCGCGTACCGCATGGGCGCGTTTCAGGCGCACGCGACGGGCTGCCCGAACGCGATCTCGCAGTGGGCGGCGCTCTGTGCAATCACCGACGGCGCCGAGGACAGAGAACGGATGCGCCGCGAATTCGAAAAGCGCAAGGAGATGTTCGGGGCGCGCCTCGCCGCCATTCCTACAATCCATTATCCGGAGCCGGGGGGCGCTTTCTATTTCCTCGTCGATGTCTCGGGGCTGTACGACGCGTGCGGTGTCTCGGGCTCCTCCGAATTCTGTGAGAAGCTCCTTGCCGAGAAGGGACTCCTGCTTATACCGGGGGGCGCGTTCGGCTGCGATCGAACGGTCCGATTCTCGTTCGCGGCGGGAGAGGAGGACCTGCGGCGCGCGCTGGATCGCTTCGAGAGCTTTGTTAGAGATTACGCGCGGTGACGTGGCGCGGGGAGGAATGAAGACACGGACTGAGAGGAGAATCCGACGGCTTTCGCGCATGGTGCGTGGTGTCGCCGTGCACACCGAGCCGCACTACCGCATTGCGTACAGTTACGATGCGACGACCGTGCGGGGGCGGTGCGGGGGTGTCGCCTTTCCGGCGACCGCCGAAGAGCTGCGGCGTATCGTGCGGGGGGCGTATGAGCTCGAGGTGCCGCTCTTCGTACGCGGTGCGGGGACGGGGTTTTCCGGCGGCTCGATTCCACTCGATGGGGGGCTCGTCGTATCCACCGAGCGACTCAACCGCATCCTCTCTTGGGACCCGGAGCACGGTGAGGTCACTGTCGAGAGCGGGCTCGTCAACAAGGAGCTTCAGGATTACCTGGAATCCGATGGATACTTTTTCCCCCCCGATCCGGCGAGCTTTCGGTTTTCCACGATCGGGGGCAATATCGCGGAGAATGCGGGGGGACCCCGGGCATATAAGTACGGCGTTACCAGGCGGTACGTACGATCCCTCACGTGGATCACGCCGTCGGGAGATATGTTGGAAACACCTCCGGTAGGGCCGGCGGCCCTTCTCGTCGGCGGTGAGGGAACGCTCGGCGTTATCTATGCGGCTCGCCTCGCCGTACTCGCGCTCCCCGAGGCGTACCGGACGGCACTCGTAGCGGCTCCGTCGGATCGTGAGGCTGTAGGCGCCGCGGCCGACCTCCTCTCGAGCGGGATTTGCCCCAGTGTTCTCGAGTTCATCGACGCCAAGACGATGCGATGCGTCAGCGAGTATCGTGAGATTGCCGGCATCGATGGAGAAAAGGGATACCTGTTCGTGGAGGTCGACGGCTCACGCGGCGAGGTCGACGATCAATTTGCGCTCCTCAAGCGTTTCTGTGCGGGGAGGGGCTTTGATTTCCTGGCGGCGCGGAACGAAGATGAACGTGAAACACTCTGGGAGCTCCGCCGCTCGATCAGCCCGAGTCTTGCGCGCCGCGGCGTTACCAAGGTCAACGAGGATATCTCCCTCCCACTCGGCAGGATGGAGGAGGCGGTGGCTCTCACCCATGCCGCCGCCCGGGAGTATGCCCTCGACTGCTACATATTCGGCCACTGCGGGGATGGCAACCTTCACGTAAACATCATGACCGATAGGCGGCGCACAGAGGAGATGCATCGCGTCGAGGTGTTCGTGGAGCGTCTCTTCGAGAAGGTCGCCGTTCTCGGAGGCACCTTGAGTGGAGAGCACGGCATCGGTATAACGAAGGCGCCCTACCTGCATATCTTTTTTTCACCGGAAGAACGGCAACTGCAGAAGAACGTGAAACGGTCGATGGATAGAACCATGATTCTCAATCCCGGAAAATATTTTTCCGTACCTGATCACGATGTTCATAGATAGGGTCGAAATAGACGTCAATGCGGGAAACGGCGGCCACGGCTGCGTGAGTTTCCGCAGGGAAAAACATGTACCGCGCGGGGGGCCGGACGGCGGTCATGTCGTGCTCCGGGTCAATCCCCAGATGAGGACGCTGCTCGATCTCAGGTACCGCAAGCTCTACCGGGCGGAGAACGGCCGCCCCGGCCGCGGTGCGCGGAAAACGGGCAAGGGCGGCGCATCGGTCACGATCGAAGTTCCACCGGGGACGGTCGTGGAGGATCGGGAAACGGGGGAGACACTCGTCGATTTGACCGGGCCGGGGAACGAGTTCTTCGTTGCGCGCGGGGGTAAGGGGGGAAAGGGAAACTACGCGTTCCGTTCATCGGTCGATCAGGCGCCGAGAAGAAGTACGCAGGGCGCGCAAGGCCAGGCCCGGCGGCTGCGTCTCACGCTCAAGCTCATAGCCGATGTCGGGCTCGTCGGGCTGCCGAACGCCGGCAAGTCGACGCTGCTCCGTTCGCTGAGCGACGCGCACCCCATCGTCGCTCCCTATCCATTTTCAACGACGACGCCGGTGCTGGGGATGGTGCGCGTCGGCGAACTGGCCTCGTTCTGCATGGTCGATATCCCCGGCCTTATAGAGGGAGCGCATGAGGGAAAGGGACTCGGGATCGAGTTTCTCCGCCACATCGAGCGGTGCCGGGTATTGCTCCTTCTGGTCGATACGGCCGGTCAGGTCCCGCCGGAGAAGGCGTACCGGCAACTCCTCGAGGAGCTGCGGCTCTACAGCGAGCGGCTGCTCGAGCGTCCCCGTCTCGTTGCCCTGAACAAGATAGATCTCGCTGCCGGGACTGAGGCGGCATTTGCGCCCGATCACCGGGAACGGGTTTTTCACATCTCGGCGCTCGCCGGGACGGGTCTCGCGGAACTCGTCCGGGAGCTGTACCGCCTCATTGAGCGGAATGCTCAATCCACCGAAGACGGATCGTAGATCGAACCCAAGAAGAGGACCGTGCCGGATTTTTCATCTCGGATCGCCAAGAAGAACGGCCTGTCGACGATCATGATGAACGGCGCGGGGCGCTGCTCTACCGCGGTCAGCCGCATCACGACCGCGGTTGCCGCTGCCGCCTCGGTTCCCTCCTCGTTGACCTCGACGAAGGTTTTATGCAGCACATCCCCGATTGCGACGTTTCCGCGCGAGAGGTCGCACATCCGCGAGAAATCCGCCTTGCCCGAGAAGGCGATTCCCATGCCGAGCGATGACAGTGCATCGACGAGGCTTGTTCTGAACTCGCAACGGAAACGGGGGAGACCGACCGTTCCCTCACGGAATGTGAATCCCTTCATCCATGTTTGCCAGCTCCCTCCATTCAGGCGGTCGTGAATCGCGTCGAGATCGAGGCCGGGCTTGGGCAGGAACAGGTACATATGCATCGATTCATCACCGTAGGGGAGGCTGACCGCCTGGATGGAGTCGTTTTCGAGATAGCGGTAACGGCCGGACTGTTTCATCATCGGCACCGTCATGGTTTGTCCACCGGTGATGTGAAAATCAGCATCGGTCGTCTTTTCCTTTTCGAACGCCTTTGTCCAGATCCCCTTGAAATAGATCGCATTCACGAGGTACGCGATATCGTCGGGCCGCACCTCGCCCACGATATCGCGAATCTTTTCTCTCGTTTTCTCGCTGACCCACCCGTTGATCTTCGCCGCGTCCAGCACGTTGAATGCATCGGCGGAAAAGAATCGCCTGTTTCGCTCGATGAATACGGGATCGAATGGGAAACCGGGGCGCAGCCACAATGAGTTGGCGATTGCAAGCTCTATCCCCCGGCCCTCCACATTGAGCAGCTCGAGCAGAGCCCGGTTGGCCTCGTCTATCCCTGCGGCATCCTTATCCTCGAGCCTCATCACCCGGGCCATCGCCTCCTCCGTCGTTCCACTCGCCCCTCCCAGCGTCATCGCGAGCGCCATCGCGACGCTCGTCGGCGAAACGAAGACGTTTTCCGCACGGTGTTCCGACAGGATTGCGGTGTAGAGATCGAAGCCGAACGCATTGTAGGCGTGTGCCAGTTTCATCATTCCATCCTCAGTGGGTGGGGTGTGTGTGGACGGGTGGGAAGCGGCGGTGCCGGGGAGGGCGGCCGTCACGAGAAGGATCGTGGATATGATCGCTACGGGGAACAATTTCATCTGCTTCATACTGCAACACCTCCGATCTGATCGATTGTCGTATACTTCGTGCGTGCCGCGCGTGGCGCCCTACGGTGGTATGGATTTTCATTCAATTATACAACGGAACGCGCCGAATATTCCATGCGAAACGTGTCGAATCCTCTCCGATTATCCACACGATCACGACACGGAGCAGCGCCCGTATGATGAAAGGCAGGTGCATCAATCATCAGACGTATATGACTCCCCACGGATCGATCCTGTTTACAGGTGGAGGGCATTTAGGGTACCATTATATAATGTAGAGCGGCCCCGTGTGTAGGGAGACCGACATACGTCGAGAACAAGGATGTACCGATATGAAGGTATGGATCTACTTCGTCGTTCCGATGATGCTCCTCGTACTCATCTATGCGTGCGGCGACGATGCGGGCCACTCCACGCCGCCCGACAATGGCGATACGACGACGGCCGATACGGTCACCTATTACACCTACCGTATCGTCAACGTTTACCCGCACGACCGTAACGCCTTCACGCAGGGTCTATTCTACCACGATGGGTACCTGTACGAGGGAACGGGCCAGTGGATGTACTATCCATCCACCCTGCGGAGGGTCGATCTCGAAACCGGCCACATCGAGCAGGAACATAACCTCGATAGCAAGTATTTCGGGGAGGGTATAACCCTCCTCGGGAACTTGATCGTGCAGCTCACGTGGCTCAATAAGACGGCGTTCGTCTACGACCGGGAGAGCTTCGAGCCGGTGGATACGTTTTATTACTCGACGCAGGGGTGGGGGATCACCTACGACGGCCATCACCTGATCATGAGCGACGGTTCCCACCGTCTCCGCTTCCTCGATCCCACCACCTACTCACAGGTCCGGTCCGTGGAGGTGCGCGGCGAAGCGGGATACGTCACGCAACTCAACGAGCTCGAGTATATAGCGGGAAAGATCTACGCGAACATTTGGCGGACCAAGCGGATCGTGATCATCGAGCCCGCCACGGGGAAGGCGGTCGGGTGGATCGACTGCGCGGGGCTTCTCAAGCCGGAGGATCTCACGGAGCCGGTCGATGTTATGAACGGCATCGCGTACGATGCGGTGAACGGGAGGCTTTTCGTCACGGGCAAGCTGTGGCCGAAGCTGTTCGAGATCGAGCTGGTCACGCAGTAGGTGAAAGGACGCTCGGTGCCGAGAGTACGAGTCGGGGATATCGAGATATACCATGAGATCCACGGGCAGGGTGAGCCGCTCCTTCTCATCATGGGATTGGGGAGCGATCTGGCGGGGTGGATGTTCCAGGTGCTGGAATTTTCCAAGCATTACCGTGTCGTTGCTTTCGATAACCGCGGCGTCGGCCGGACCGACGCGCCCGATGTCCCGTACTCGATAGAGATGATGGCGGACGATGCGGCTGGGCTGATGGATGCGCTCGATATGGAGAGCGCCCATGTGCTGGGGATATCGATGGGTGGATTTATCGCGCAAGGACTCGCGATGCGCCGTCTCCGCCGCGTGCGGAGCCTGATCCTCGCCGCCACCGGCACGCATATCGATGCGCGCGGGGCGTTTCAGCTCGATGTGTGGCGGCGCCTCATTGAATTGGGGGGCGATCGTGAGCTCTACGTCAGGGAGAGCCTCCCGTGGCTTTTCACCGATGGTATGTTCGAGAACGGCCGCGTTGTGGAGAGCATGATCAAGATGCGGCTCTCCTATCCCTACACGCAGCCCGCATACGCATACGCCCGGCAGGCCGGGGCCTGCCTGTCCTTCGATTCGCGCGGGCGTCTCGGATCGATCACGGCGCCGGCGCTCGTCGTGGCCGGCGAAAAAGACGGTCTTTTTCCGCCCGAGCGTTCCACGGAGCTGGCCGGCGGCATCCGAGGCGCCGAGCTCGTCGTACTGGAAGAGGGCGCGCACGGTTTCCCGATCGAGATCCCCGAGGTGTTCAACGGGACGGTCCTCTCGTTTCTC
>CBFCXB010000108.1:0-7751 GCA_965601905.1 uncultured bacterium
GGGGATACTGTTTTCCCGTTTACAGGAAGACGGAGGAGAGGATCCTAAAGGGTATACTGCCCGTCCAGAAGAGCTACGGACTCGATATCGACTGGATCGGCTGCGACGGGATCAGGGAGCTCATCCCGGGCATCAACGAGAAAGGACTCCGGGGCGGGACTTACTCCCCGGGGGACGGCCAGGTGTCGCCCCTGAAGGCTTCGGCGGCGTTCTGGAAGGAGAGCAAGGACCGGGGCGCCGAGTACCGCTTCAACGAGCCGGTGACGGACTTCATGATAAAAGGCGGGAAGGTCCAGGGCGTGCGGACGGCACGGGGGAAGTACTACGCCGCCGTGGTCCTCAACGCCGCCGGATCGGAGGCGCGCGAGGTGGGCCTCATGTCGGGGATCGACATCCCCGTCGTGCCGGACAGCCACGAGGCGGGTATCTCGGCCCCGATGGAGCGGTTCTTCGATCCCCTCATCGTCGATATCCGGCCCGGGCCCGAGGGACGTACGAAGAACTTCTACTTCGGCCAGAACGACCGCGGGCAGGTGATATTCTGCTACACGCCGATCACACCGATCATCGGCACGAACCGTTCGTGCACGTCGGAGTTCATGCCGGTCATCGCGCGGCGTCTCATAGATCTCATTCCGCGTCTCGAGAACATGCTGATACGCCGCATCTGGCGCGGTCTCTACCCGATGACGCCGGATGGGATCGTCATTCTCGACAGGGTGCGCGAGATCGAGGGGCTCTACCTCGCCGTGGGAATGTGCGGGCAGGGTTTCATGCTCGGGCCCGGCGTCGGTCTCAACATGGCGAAGTATATAACGACGGGAGAGCCCGTGATCGATCGGGAGATCTTCGATTCTCTCAGCTTCTACCGCGATTTCTACACGAAGCGGGTAGAGGCGCTAAAGTAATATTCATAAGGCGTTAAATAATATATTTAAAGTATATTATAAAGTAAACGGGGCGCCCCGAGACGCCCCGTCATTGTTATCATGCCGGCCGGCTGTTACCGCAGCAGCACCATCTTTCTCGTCTGCTCGAACTGGGCCGTCTTCATGCGATAGAAATAGACGCCGCTCGCCACCGCCGTGCCGCGGCCGTTCGTGCCGTCCCACGCGGCATTGTGCATGCCCGCGTCGCGCACTTCATCGACCAGCGTTCTCACGAGCCGTCCCGCGACATCGTAGATCCGCAGCGTGACATGCCCCTTCTCGCGCATGCCGAACGAGATGTCCGTCGTCGGATTGAACGGATTGGGGAAATTCCGCGAGAGGCTGTTCACGAGCGGCACGTCATCGATTTCGGTGATGTCGGCATTTGTATCACCACACTGCCACGAGATGATATCCCGAAGGACGATGTTCCGCATGATCGGGGTATACGCATCGTACTCCCAGGAGTCGCGTATGTACATGAAGCTGAATCCGAACCACATCGTGCGGATGTCCTGGCCGGAGTCGCTCGTGCGGTACGAGTAGATCCCCGCATAGTACGGCGATCCGCCGTAGTCGGGATAGCTGAGGGCGTATTCGCCGGGACCGGTCTTATCGAGGACGTCGAATTTCACCCGCCAGGGGCAGGTGCTCTGGAACAGATAGAACGAGTCGCCCCACGTGGTATGCCACAGCGCGTTCCCCGGGTCCGGAACGGCCGTAATCTTCGGTATGAACGCATTTCCGCCGGCCAGGTCGAAATAGCTTTCATCCACGAGCGCTACGCCGCAGTAGTCGGCGAGAAGCTGCGCCGCGGCTGGTGATGGAGAACCGTTGAGATCTGAGGCGATCCCGTTGCCGCACACGATCAGGGATGTTCGGTGATCCGAGTTCTCGATCCAGTCGAGGATCATCTGGACGTCGTTGCTCTTGTCGCTGTACCAGGTCCCATCGTTGATCGTGCCCGTTTCGAGAGTGCCGCTGTCCCAGACGATCCGGTAGTAAATGCTCGTCAGGTGCGCTATCTTGGCGCGGCTGCCCGGGCCATTCCCGATCATCGAGGTGGGGCTGTTGACGTCGTATCGGTCTGGCTGATTCTCGGGAGGAAGAACCGCCTCGAATGTCGAATTCCAGTAGACCTCAGCCATGCCGTTCGGGGATCCCCTCCCGTGATAATCATCGACGTAGAGTGTGTTTGAATTCAGCGTTGGGAGGCAGGTCCATTCAAAGAAGTACTGACAGGTCGCCCAATCGGGGTCGGGAGGCAGCGGCCACGGCGCCTCCTCGGCCTGTGCCGGAAGCGTCGAGCTCTCGCCGGCATGGTCGTACGCCTTGAAGTAGTAGATGATCTGGTACCCCCGCGTGAGGAGCGAGTCGTTCATATCGACCATGAACCGGTCCGCAACGACGCCGCCCGAGCCCGTGCGTGCATAGTCGCACTGGAGAACGGTCCAGGCGCTCCCGTCGTCGCTCGCGTAGCGCCCGTAGCCGCCCGCGAGCTGCGGGCCGTAGAGATCCGGCTTCGGGCCGAGGGGATCGCCGATGTACGGCACGTAGCAGTGCATGTAGACCTTCGGCCAGCCGTCGGCGGTCGTGTCGATCCCGCCGCCGAGGGGCGAGGTGCACTGGACGACGATCGAATCTCCCGGATCTACGATCGGGACATCGCACGGCCTGAGATCGTTCGCCGCGTCGGCCCGCACGAAACTCTCGATGTCGGCACCTGCGGGGAAGTTGTCCTGGAAGATGTCGAGGTCCCGCCAGCTCCACTGCGGACCGCTCTGGTCGAACCGGTAGATGCGCACATTGTCGAACCAGGGGGCCGGCGTGTGCTCGGCGCAGTTGCCGTACACCTGGTACCAACTATCGCACATGTCGATGCATCCGAGCCTCACCTGAATGGCGTCGCTCTCGACGAGGTAGCCGATGTCGTGGGTAACGAATCGGTACTGGGCGGGGGATCCCCAGTCCATGTAGTACATGTAGTCCGAGCCCACCCATTCGCCCGGACACCCTGTTATTTCGTCTACGTTGCGGATGTTCCAGTAGTAGAAGACGAGGTTCTGCATGGGGAGGTCGACATAGGCGGTGAACCGGAGGTGCGCGCCGCCGAGACTCCCGAGTGCACCTGAAGGTATAGGGGTATCCTGAACATTGTTCGGTGTCGACGAGTACATCGTCATATCGATGATGGGGGACATCACGTATTCATCCTGGCACGGCGCCTCGATGCCGCCGGGGCCATGGCAGAACGGCGTAGGCTGTAATCCGGGCAATGGTTCACCCTGCATGGTATAGATAATGAACACGATCTGGGTAGTGAAGTTGTCGTTACAGGGATCATCGTCCAGGAGGTTGTTCACCAGGCCGGAGTTGTTCCCGTACTCCCCGTAGATATCGGCGTACCAGATCGCTCCGGAATGGCTTGTCGCCCCGAGCGGCCAGGACTCGAAGTTTTCGTAATCGATCACACCGCCGATGTCGCTGATCGTGATATCGTCCACAATGAAGGCGCCGTCGGTATCCAAGAGGCCGTCGGCGTCGCTCCATTCCCCATCCGACAGGAAGTGGAAGCGGAGCTTGGTCCTGGCCTGGTTGAGGAGCAGCTCGTGAACGGCGATAGTATCCACGGTGCCGTCGTACAGCGCGATCTCCGTCCAGTTGCCGGCGCCGGCATCGTATTCCACCGTGATGCGATCGTAGTCCTGCTCACAGTCGAAATAGCCGTGGTACGAGAATGTAAGAATTCCCTGATAGGGGATCCGATCGGTGACGAGCGCCTGGTTCCAGTCGTTGCCGTATCCCGGCGCGTCGTACCACTGGCACAGGTACTCGTAGTACCCGGGATACCCGGGGATCTGATGATCCCAGTCGCGCGCGCCGCACCACAGCGACTTCACACCCTCCAGTGCGACGAGGCCTCCATAGGAGCCGCCGCCGAGGCCGCTGAAGTCGTCGACGTGGCAGAATGTGTCCTTCTGCGCCGTGTTGTCGACCTGCGTCCACTGCTGCCAGTTCATCTGCTCGAAGTCGTACCAGACGATGCAGTAGGTGTCGACCGCCGTCGATGTGAAAAGTGTTGGAGTATTTTCCCCGGACCGGTAGAGATCGAATCCCTCGAACTCGTCATCAGAGACGGCCTGCATCGGGCGGAGCGCCGTGTTCTTCCGTGGACGGGAAATGGTTGTAGTGGAAAGCCCTGACAGCAGGACGACGACGAGCGTGAAAACAGCGAACCGTTTCATCGGATGTTCCCCCCTCGTTTGTGCGAAATAATGTGTCGCATGCGGAGTAGAAAGCAAAATCCTCTTTAATGCCATATTATAGCATAATTAAAGTTATTGTACCATGCTTAATGTGAGTCAATGGCGCGTTCGGGTATAATTGGTACTCCCAGTGGGATCGTGTCACGGTGGCCGCACGGTTCGGGATGAGTGCCATAGAGGCAAAAGCGGGAAGCACCTCCGGGATGCTTCCCGCTTCTTGTTGCCGTTGCGCACCGGCAATCTACCGGCGAATCGAAATAACCGACGCGCGTCCAGCCCTGCCAGTCCATAACGTGGGTGGCCGCCACGAGGACCGTCAGCATTACACTGAGCAGTATTCTCATAACAACCCCTCCTTCGGAAATGCAATCCGGTGCGGATCTTGGTGGAGTAATCTTCGCAAAATGTGCATTTTACCATAACTGTACATATAATTTCAGAGCAGATTTACCTTTATTGATAGGGAATAGTACAGAGGTGCATAAATTGGTGAGCCGCCGGCACCTTACTGAAACCTGATATTGAATCCCGCGTATATCTGCACGTACTGTGGGTGTATCTTCTCGGCGTCGGGGCCGAGTTGCTGCGGAACGGAGAAACTCTTCAGGTACTTGGCGCCGACATCGATGAAGACGGTATCCTTTATGTTGAATTCGATGCCCAGTGAGGCGTCGAATCCGAATGCGTATTCGGCCTTGCGCTCCAGATGCTGCCGTATTTCATTCTCGTAGTCACGGTCATCGGGTATCACGACATCGGTCGAGATCGAGTAGTAGTTGAGCGCCACGTTCGCCCCGACATAGGGGCGGAAGACGCCGTGTCCCTGATGGCCGAGGCGTGCACCGACATAGAAGCGGCTGAGCCACTGGTTTGTCTGCTGCTCGATCCTGAGCATGGTGATCTGATCCCGGAATTCGATCGTCTGGCTGAGCATATTTACGAAATCGAGACCAACGACAACGGCGAATAAGTTGCCCATTTCGGGAGGGACCGCGATCAGGTAAAGGCCGCCGCCCCAGCTCGCCTTGCTGAAATTCTCGGCATCGTCACCTTCCGGTTCCAGCCGTATGCCGAAGCCGCCGCCCCTGATCTGGATTTGGGCGCCTGCCGGAGCGCTCGGCGCGATGCAGGAGATGATGAGTGTGGCGATGCAAATATGCCGGATCAGTGGACGCATGTGCGGACCTCCTCGGTTGGCATCGATGTCTGTCTTCCGTGCCGTGTGCGAAGCATGTTGCCGGAATTGTAATGCATTGTACTACGCATGTATTCGTATACAAGATAATACAGTACGACGGACGGTGAAATAAAAGAGGGCCGTTGGAGGCGTCGTATTTGAGAACACCTACCGCATAATCACCATCTTGCGCGAGACGCGGTGCTTTCCAGAGGTCAGGCGGTAGAGGTACACACCCGTATCGACCTGTTCGCCGGCGCCGTCGAGACCGTTCCATCTGACGACGTAGCGTCCCTGCTTCTGGTGCGCGTCGACGAGCCGGACCACCGACTTGCCCTCGACGTCGAAGATCTCGATGGTTACCCGGGCATCTTCCGGAATGAAGTATGTAATCGTTGTCGATGGATTGAAGGGATTGGGATGGTTCTGATGAAGGATCGCCGCCGCGGGGGGTACTGTTATATCATCGGATTCGAAGAGGCTCGAGCGGCCATCGGCATCCACGACATCGACGCGGTAGCGGTATGCACGCCCCGGTCGGCTGCTCCCGTCGGTGAAGAGGAATGAGAGGCCGCTGCGCTCTATTACGGATCCGGTGATTGGAATATACTCATCGCCCGGAATCTCCGCGCGCAGAACGACGAATTCCGCCCCCTCGTCGATTGCGGAGAGCGTCCACTGCAACACGACCTTATTCTCATCGATGTAGGCCGTAAAATTTTTCAGCATCGTGGCGACGATGTCGCCGTCAAGATTGACACGACCGGCGTATACATCACCCTCGAACGGGCTGCCAGCGCTGTTTCGTAAATCCCACCAGGAAGCGATGAGACCGCCGGCGCCGTCGACGGCGGCGACGGGATACTGCTGGACATCGGTCGCCGTACAGATCGCCACGCCGCCTGCGGGCCACGATACGGCACCGCCGGCATCGATCCTCTGGCTGTATATATCACCGTTCGTTTCCCATACGATGATCGAGCCGGACATTCCGTCGGAAATCAGATTCGAGACGGAAGCAGTACCCTCAGGGGAGAGGGGCGCCGTCCAGAGCACCGTAGCGTCCCGATCGATTCGTCCAGCGATGAGGCTGTCCATGGAGCCGGCCGCGATCCATGCCATGAATGCGCCGCCGCTGCCGTCTGGGGCGATACCGAGATCGGCGGCGTCACCGGGACGTGTCGGGACATACACGCCATCAGCCGCGAGCTGTGCATTCCCGAGCGAATCGATACGTTGTGCGTACACCTCCCACGATGATCCGTTCCTGTAATCCGTCCAGACGATGAGCGCTCCGCCCGCGCCGTCATCGACTATTCCGCCGCTGGCCTGATCCTGCGCGGCGGAGCAGATCGCAACGCCGCCCGCCGTCCAGCGCGCCGTGCCGCCGGCGTCTATTCTTTGGGCATAGATGTCGTCGTTTCCGTTCCTCCGGTCGGTCCAGATGGCGATCACCTCGCCCGCGCCGTGGGGGATCGCATAAATAGCATCCTGCATTCCCGGGGCGGTACACACCGCGTTTCCGAGCGCCGTCCACTGTGTAGCGCCGTCGGCATTTATCCGTTGCACGTAGATATCCGCTGCTGAGCCTATTCCGGCCTGCCAGAAGACGATCGCGCCACCCGTTCCCTCGGGTACCACAACGGGATACTGCTGCCAACCGTCCCCGGTCGATAGAGGAACGCCGTCGGCCGCCCACAGGGTGTTACCGAGGGCATCAACCCGCTGTCCATAGATGACGTAGCTGTCGCTGCGGCTGTCGGACCACACGATGATGACCCCGCCCGCACCGGTGGGGACAATCCGCGGGTACTGTTGCTGGCCATCAGCGCTGCATACGATGATCCCGTCGGTCGTCCACTGGGTGTATCCTATGTCGTTCACTCTCTGTGCGTAGATATCGATCGAGGTTCCCCGCCAGTCCTCCCAGACGATAATCGCCCCGCCCGCACCGTCCGCCGCGATATCCTCGACCCACTGTCCGTTCGGTGCCGTGGCGACGGCCGCTCCATCGTTGACGTACTGGGCTCTGAGTGAAGGGGGGAAGAACAGTGACAACGAGAATGCCATCAGGCAGGTGACACATATCGTTACAGGCTTCAACGGCTTGCCTCCGTTCGCATAGAGACCGTGCAGGTGCATGGTAGTACTGCGAAATATAACACCATTGCCCGTTTCGATCAAATGGTACGCGGTTGGTCATTCATGTGTATCCGAATCCTACATTTTCCCATATGTACCTTGAAATGAAATTATTGCACCAATCAAGATGTTTCGGCTTATTTAGCCTTAATTCGTAATTTTTTTGGGTGTGAATGTTTGGTCGGGCGCGTAGGGACGGCCCTCGACGGCGAGTTCCGCAGCGCACCGGCCCGCAAC
>CBFCXB010000109.1:0-7636 GCA_965601905.1 uncultured bacterium
ATATGGCACCTGATATATTCCGCGAAATGGATCATAACCGGCTCCTTCGCCGGTCTCCTGGCGTTGTGGCTCGTCGTGTGGTTCGGGTCCACGTGGTGGCATGTCGTACTGGCGGGAATGCCGGCGGTGCTGCTTGCCCTGATCGTACCCGGACAACCCATGATCGCGTTCTCCGCCGGTGTGATCGGTATTTCGGTCCTCATGCATATCGAACAGGAGGAGCTGGGCGAATGGTTCGATTCGAGCTGGAGCTTCGCGAAACAGATACTGCCGCTGCTGCTGTGGGGCGTGCTCATCGCGGGGGCGCTGCTCGGACGGCCCTCGCACGAGGGTCTCATCCCCTCCGCGTGGGTGAGCAGGGCCGTGGGGGGCAACTCGATTGCCTCGAATTTCTTCGCCTCGATCGCCGGAGCGTTCATGTACTTCGCCACCCTCACCGAGGTCCCGATCCTTCAGGGACTCCTCGGAGCGGGAATGGGCAAGGGGCCCGCGCTCGCACTGCTGCTTGCCGGACCGGCCCTGTCACTGCCCAATATGCTGGTTATTCGCAGCATCATGGGCACGAGGAAAACAGTCGTGTTCGTAGCACTCGTCGTCGTGATGGCGACGATCACCGGTATAATCTACGGAACATTGTTCTAACGGGAGGTCAACATGAGAAAGGTCCAGATACTCGGTACGGGCTGCCCGAAATGCCGGCAGCTCATGGAGAACGCGGAGCGCGCCTGCAAGGATCTCGGGATCGAATATGAGCTCGAAAAGGTTGATGACATCAACAAGATCCTCGAATTCGGGGTGATGATGACGCCCGCCATCGCGGTGGACGGAGACGTCAAGAAGGTGGGAGGGGTGCTGTCCGAGGATGAGATAAAACAACTCCTGACCGAATAAACTGCAAGAGGTGATAGAATCATGAACGCCAAGAATATTACCGCCCTTGTGCTATTAACATTCGTGCTGGCGAGTGTTGCGTTCCTCGTGTTCAAGGAATCGGGGAATGAGGGAAACAATAATCCCGCCGGGGAAATCGCGGCGGATAACGTACCGGGTGATACGGAACGGCCCGGCGATGAGGCATCATCGGCCGAAGCCGATCATACGGTGATGGTCTACTACTTCTATACGACCAAGCGCTGCCCGACGTGCAGGAAGTTCGAGGCGTATACGACGGAACTGGTAAAAGCAGATTTCGCCGAACAGCTCAAATCGGGAACGCTCGAATTCCACCTCGTGAAAGTAGACGAGACACCGAACGGGCACTTCATCGATGACTACCAGCTGACGACGAAATCGGTGGTCATCGCCGACTACCGCGACGGGGAACAGGTCCGATGGAAGAATCTCGCCCGCATCTGGTCGCTGGTAAGGGAAAAACCGTCGTTCATGAGTTACGTACGGGATGAGATCACGGATTACCTGGGGGAATCGCTGTATGAATGAATGGCTCACCGGCGCGGCGCTGGCGGTGTGGTTCGGCATCCTGACCTCGATCAGTCCGTGCCCGCTCGCGACGAACATCGCGGCGATATCGTACATCGGGAAAAAGGTCGACAGGCCCCGCCTCGTTCTCCTGACCGGCTTCCTCTACACGCTCGGGAGGGCGGTGACGTATCTGGTGCTCGGTGTGCTGCTCGTACGGAGCCTCCTCTCCGCCCCACACATCTCGTTTTTTCTCCAGAGACACATGATAAAGATAATGGGGCCGGCCATGATCGTCGTCGGAATGCTGCTGCTGGGTCTCGTGAACCCTCGGGTATCGACTGCGGGAGCGAGCGAGAGGGTTCTGGGAAGGGCCGACCGGATGGGGATATGGGGGGCCGGGGTACTGGGTATCGTGTTTGCCCTATCATTCTGCCCGACATCGGCCGCACTCTTCTTCGGCAGTCTCATCCCGCTTGCGGTCAAGACGGGATCGGGGATTGTTCTGCCGGTCCTCTACGGCGTCGGGACGGCGCTTCCGGTCGTCGTCTTCGCGATACTGATCGCGACGGGCGCTCATTACGTCGGCGCGGCATTCAACCGGATTACACAGGTCGAGCTGTGGGCGAGGCGGATCACCGGAGCCCTGTTCATCTGTATCGGCGTCTATTTCTCTCTGAAATATATTTTCAGGATTTTCTAGCGCAGGGGTTTGAAGAAAATCGCACCGGCGATTAAGGAGTTCGCGTAAATTATGGAGTTTTGATCAATGGAACCAAAGGCGTGCATTGTCAAAGAGCCGAAGGGGCTCGGCTTTTTCGAGAAATACCTGACCGCGTGGGTGGCACTCTGTATCGCCGCGGGGATCGTGCTCGGCAGGATAGCGCCCACGGTGGCCTCATACCTCGACGGACTGTCGATCACGGTACGCGGGGCACCGGTCGTCTCGATACCGATCGCCGTCTGCCTCTTCTTCATGATGTACCCGATCATGGTGAAGATCGATTTCGCCGATGTTCTCAAGGCGGGCAAGAGCGCACGGCCGGTCGGACTGACACTCTTCGTCAACTGGGCCGTCAAGCCATTCACGATGTACGCGATAGCCCTTCTCTTTCTCGGTGTGCTCTTCAGGGGATTCATCGGGGCCAACGCCGTTGATTACGTGAAAATGCCCTTCGGGTTGGACCTGGACGTCGGGGCGACCTACGGCGCGGGGACGGTGATCCTCCACGAGGGCGTGAGGATGCTCGAGGTGCCGCTGTGGCGCAGCTACCTCGCCGGCTTGCATCCTGCTCGGCATAGCCCCCTGCACGGCGATGGTGCTGGTATGGGGGTACCTCGCGAAGGGGAACGACGGGCATACGCTCGTCATGGTGGCGATCAACTCGCTGACCATGCTCGTACTGTACGGCGTGCTGGGAGGATTCCTGCTCGGTGTCGGCAGGCTTCCGGTGCCGTGGCAGGCGCTGTTGCTGTCGATCGGCATCTATGTTGCCCTGCCGCTGGTGGCGGGATACTTTTCGCGCAAGTGGATCATCGCCTCGCGCGGCGAGGATTGGTTCAAGGAGCGGTTTCTTCATTTCCTGACGCCCGTCACCATCATCGCCCTGCTCATCACCCTCGTTCTCCTCTTCTCCTTCAAGGGTGATGTGATCGTATCGAATCCCTTCACCATTTTATGGATCGCCATCCCGCTCTTCATCCAGACGAACCTCATCTTCTGGCTTGGTTACGGCCTTTCAAGGGCACTGAAGCTTTCCTACGAGAACGCGGCGCCCTCGGCGATGATCGGCGCTTCGAATCACTTCGAGGTCGCCATAGCCACCGCTACGATGCTGTTCGGACTTTCCTCCGGTGCGGCGCTGGCGACGGTTGTCGGCGTCCTGATCGAGGTGCCGGTCATGCTGCTGCTCGTGAAGATATGCCTGCGGACGGCGCCGTGGTTCGCGCGGCATCGTGCGTATTGATCGACGTGACCGGCACAGTCGATCAAACGTGCACGCGCACGAGTTCCATCTGCTCCTCGCCGCTCACCACGACCTCGCCGTCGAGCTTGATGAAACAGTCGATCTCGGTCCGCGCGGCCATCTCCCCATCGAGGTAGATGCCCGGCTCGATCGAGAAGCAGATCCCCGGCACGAGCTGACGCTCGTCCTTTGTCTCGAGGTTGTCGATGTGCACGCCGTTCCCGTGCACCTCCTCGCCGATCGAATGACCCGTGCGGTGGATAAAGTAATCACCGTACCCCGCCTCGACCACCACGCTGCGGCACGCGTCGTCGACCTCCCAACCGTAGCACGGCTCGCCGTCGGCGAACCGCTTGCGGATGAAGTTCATCGCGGCGATCCGGGCGTCACGAACGACGTGGAAGATCTCCTGGTACTTCTCGGACGGCTCGTCTCCCACGAAGCCGCACCATGTGATATCGTAGAAGATCGATCCCGGCTGCTTGAACTTTCCCCAGAGATCGATCAGTACCATGTCCCCCTTCTTGAACTCGTGCGATCCCTCCTCCTGCGGCTCAAAGTGCGGATCGGCGGGATGGTCGTTGATGCCGACGATCGGAACATCCTCCCCCGGAGTGATCCCTTCCTCGTCGAATCGCTTGAGGATGAATTTCATGAGATCATACTCGGTTAACTTGCGACCCTCGCCTATCGCCTTCCCGATCTCGGCGAACGTCTCGTTTTTGATATGGTGAATCTTCTCCCCCGCCTTCACGTGGCTCTCGAATCCCTTCTCGTCTATGATCGCTTCGAAGAGCTGTACGAGATCGGCCGATGAGACGACCTCGTGGCCGAGGCTCCGGACCAGCTCCACCGTGCCGGCATCGACGATCGAGGTGTAGGGAATGTTATTGAGCGGCGAGTATTGCATCGCGATCGATTTCGGCCCGCCCAGAATCTTCTTCAGCGACTCGTGCAGCTCCTTCCAGGGATGATACAGCACCTTCTTGCCGGGGAGCGAATCGAGCTTGGATCGCTCGACGCGGTGCACGAGGCGCATCGGTTCACCCTGGGCTGGAATGAAGTAGAACCAGCGCCGCGATGTCATCTTGTGTATATCGAGTCCGAGAATGCGGTAGGCCAGATGGTCCCTGTTATGAAAGTCGTAGAAGAGCCAGCCGTCGATCCCCTTGTCCTTGAGAGCAGCCTGAATAGCCTCGAGATTCATCACACATCCCCCTTCTCCAAAATCACATCAAACGGTTGCGTTATAATTCGTCAGCTTCACGCTCCGAGATGACAAACGCTATCACGCTGTGAACAGGGATGTCAAGAGAACGGATGCCCTCACGTTACAAACCGCGCCCGCACCGGAAATTTGTCAATTAATTCGGCGTCGCATTCCAGCCCGTGTAGCTTTTGAAATCACTCCCGCCGGTAGAATTTTTTCATGTGCTCTGCTCCGTACTCGTCTTCCGCCGCGAGCCTATTATGTTGTGCGCAGAGAAGCCTGAGATTCTCAGGTGAATGATCGCCGCCCTTTGCGTATGGAATAATATGATCAATCTCCAGGTTCCAGGTCTCCCCGCACCGTTTGCCGTTTTTACTTATAAACGTGCACCTGCCGCCGTCACGCACGAATACCTGATCTCTGATGGATCGCGGGATGTGGCGGGTTCTCTCGATGCCGGTGCTTTTCTTCACATGTTTTTCCTTCACCGTCCTTTTCGCCGCTCCGTGATTCCCGCATCCCGTATCTCGCACGCCGCACGCGGGTCTCTCGCTTCGCGCGTCCGTGCCCCTCGCTTCGTTATGTTTATTTTTCTTCTCACCGCGCCGCGCTCTCTTTTTCATCCTGCTTTCCGGACTATGATGATCAAGATACTCGTCCATGAGGATATCGATCACTTGTTCGAGACCTATCCCCTTCGAAAATTTCGGTGATAGCAGGGTTATGATTTTTTTCAATCTCTTAATAAATCCCGGCTCCACGGCGAATTCTATTTTATATTTCTTCGTGACCACAACCCGCTCGGGCACCGCCGCGTCGTAAAAACCGGAAGTATTACTCCCAGAGCCGTGATTATCCCTCCCCGCGCCGGGAGCGGATGCACAGCCGGCTTTTCGTTCAGTCTCAATTTTGAGACTGGACTTCGCATTATCTCCCCCAGCGGGAGCATTGACGTACCCCGGGGTAGTGCCAGAAGGTGATGTGGATCCCGCATTCCCACCGCCGCCGCCAGGGCCGTGGGTAGATTTCGAGCCTCCGTCAGCGCCGTGGGTAGATCCCGCATCCCCACCGCCGCCGCGTGCCTTATCGGGATTCAGGATAAATACCGGTTTGATCCGATCCCGGATGACCCGTGCCGGCCGGTATCGCGCGACGAGCACCTCGATATCCTTGATCGGGTTTCCCCCCACCAGGGAAAGAATCTCCCCCGCTTTCTCCTTCGTGAGAATACCCGATATCATCGATATCGCACTGAGATTCAACTCGCCCGCGAGGAACATCTCCGCCACACGCGGAAAGCGCTCGATGCATCGGGCCGCGCTGATACGCCGCCACGCGGTGGAGCGTGAATACCGGTACCTGTCCACGCAGAACTCGAAGAGCGAGCCGTAGCCCATCGACACATAGAGCCGCCGGCTTTTGATCTCTATAAAGTATAACAGAATATCGAGCAGCGCCGCCCGCTCGTCGCCGTGCAGTCTTTCCAGGCCGGAGAGGAGCTCCTCGTCCGAGAGCCTACGCAGCGCATCACGCCGGGCGCGTATGGTGCGGTATACACTCCGGGCTTTGCTCTTTCGAGATTTGCTCCGAACGATGTTCTCTCGAGATCCACTTCGAGCCACGCGTTTGCGCTCATCATTCAGAGTGAGCTCTTCCCGCGGATCGCTGCGACCAGCTTCTTTTGATGAATTTGTTTGAGCCGACATGCTCATGGTGCACCTCCCGTCATCCACCCATCGCGCACCCATATTATATCACACGTTCTTTTCGCCTCGAGAGAGCGCCGGAGAGGCACCAATCGGGGAGCACTGAATGAAAACTGCCGGAACGAGTAGCGATGTCCGGCGAGAGGGCATTGAAATTCCATATATGAAACTGTTAATGGAGGACCGCGTCTCACCCGCAAACAACATAAAAATGTCCGTCAAGAAAAAAAGGAAAACAACCGAGAATATTTTCGCGGAAACGTCCCACCGCAGGTTGCCGTGGTTCTAAGGACGGAGCTTCAGGTCGCCGTGTTTTTAAACGTCCCACCGCAGGCCGCACCGGTTCCAAGGAGCGATGCTTCAGCCCGCCGTGGTTCTAAAAAACGCGGCTTCAGCCCGCCGCGGTTCCAGCAGAAAAACAGAATGTCCAAAAATCATACGGCCGCGACCACATGATTGGGTAAAAATTCTATATACCGTTGCAATTTTCCCGGACTCATACTAATAAGTATATAGCGTCGGTCAAACAAGAAACATGATTTCGAAATAATTACGCGAGGGATATCATGAATGAAGAGAAGAATTATCATATGACCCCCGGCGAGTTCCTGCGACACGGCCAGGCCGTCCTCGAATGGATCGCCGAGTACTACCGGAAAGTGGAATCATACCCCGTTCTCTCATGCGTCGAGCCGGGACAGATACGGGATGCACTACCCGAAAAACCACCAGAGCAGGGAGAGCCGTTCAATGAAATTCTCGAAGATATAGATAAAATTATCCTCCCGGGAATCACGCACTGGCAGTCGCCGAATTTCTTCGCCTACTTCCCGGCGAATGCATCGTTTCCCGCGATGCTCGGCGAGCTCCTCTCCGCCGGTCTCGGCGTGCAGGGGATGCTCTGGGCAACGAGCCCCGCATGCACCGAGCTCGAGACGCACGTCCTCGACTGGCTCGCCGGGATGCTCGGCCTGCCGGAACGGTTCACATCGCATGGACCCGGCGGCGGTGTCATCCAGGACACCGCCTCGAGCGCATCCATCTGCGCCGTGCTCGCCGCCCGCGAGCGCGCCACCGGCTACCGTACCAACGAGCGGGGATGCGACGGGAGCCTTGTCGCCTATACATCCACAGAGGCGCACTCGTCGATCGAGAAGGGGATTAAAATCTCAGGGATCGGGAGCGGCAATCTCCGCACGATCGAGACCGACGGAACGCTCGCCATGCGTCCCGAGGCGCTGGCCGCGCGGATCGCTGAGGACCGCCGGGCGGGTAAAACGCCCTTCTTCGTATCCGCCACGATCGGGACGACATCCTCGAATGCAATGGATCCC
>CBFCXB010000110.1:0-7631 GCA_965601905.1 uncultured bacterium
GGGCGAGTTCGAGGCCAACCAGAACGGCGCGGTACTCGGCAACGTTGTTCGTGGCCGTACCGATCCGCCTCGATGACGAGGTGAGAAGTTCACCCGACGGCAGATACGCCACCGCAGCGACGGATGCGGGACCCGGATTTCCCCGAGAAGCGCCATCGGTGTAGACGATCAGCTTATCGACGCGGCTCGACGAATCGTCGTGCGCCGAAGCCCCCCCTCCTCCCGTGGCAGAAGCGGCGGGACGATCGCTGTCGATGGCCCCCGCAAGGTTCTCCACCGCCCTGCACGCTTTTTTCAGAGACGCAAATCCGGATTCCTTCCATGCATCGTGCAGTGTCGCGCCACCGGCAACGAGACGCAGAAGCGTGCTGAGATTTCCCATGGGTTCTCCGATAACTGCGGTCAATCAGATTCGAAGTGCACGAGAATACGGCCGCATACCTCGCAGGTCAAAATCTGGTCGTTCTTTCGTATCTCGTGCGCCTTTTGTGGCGGCACACGCGAAAAACATCCCCGGCATACATCACCGATGAGGTTCGCGACGCCCGAATCCCCCTTTACCTTCGAGATTCGATCGTACATCCGCCTCACCTTCTGCGACAGGTGCGGCAGTATCCGCACCTTCTCGTCCTCGAGTGCCTTCAAGGTTTCCTCGGCATTCAGCATATCGTTCTCGAGTTTCTTCACCTCCTCGAGGAACTCATTTTTACGTTGATCAACATTCACCGTTCTCTCCTCGAGTTTCTTCTTTTTGCCTTCCGTCTTCTCGAGAATGGTGAGTATCCGCTCCTCCTCCTTATCGACCATTTTTGTCAGATACTCTATCTCGTGGCCGAGTGCCCGGAATACCTTGTTGGAATTGGCCTTGTCACGATCGAGTCGTTTACTGTTGATCTTGTCGTTTTGAGTTTTGACCTCGCGCTCGAGGTGCCGTCTTTCCGACTCGAACTTTTCGAACTCCTTTTTCGCCTCCCCGAGTTCATCATCCATTTCCCCTACCTCTTTTCGAATATTCTTTATACACGTTGGAACCTCCTCCAGAAATCTCCGTTTTTCCTGGATATCGAGGTCCTTCTTGACAATCTGAATCAATAATCGGATGTCATCTTCATAAGTCACCATATCCAGAAGCCCTTCTTCCAAAAAAAATGCTTCCCGACCGGGAAGCACCTTCTTCACGCGTATAGTTCGCATGCATGTATTCTCGACATGCACCCGATATGTTCGATTGAAACCTTTCCTTCATACGCATCGCGAATTTCCATTGCAGCTACAACAAGGGCAAAACAGTATGAAAAATCCGGGGTGCGGTCAAGAATTTTTTGACTCTCCGGCTCGACTCAACCACTCATATAAGCCGGTGGTGGATGTAACCATTTGTCAGAATAATAATTACATTTTTTGCGAATTTATCGATTCCATCGCTTCATGCGGGTAGTATTGGAAAGCAACCACAATACGAACGGTGCCCACCTCACTGGCGGCACCGCCAGCCGGCTGCAAATGCTCCCGGGACCGCACTTACTGGATTGCATCAATCCATCCCCTGATCCGTATCCAATGTCAGGTAGGGAGTATAGTCGAAGAGGAAATCCGCTATGCACCAGGTATCGCCGCCGTCTTGCGTCTCGAGAACCAGCGATACCTTGTACAGCTTCGAACCGTACGGTTCATCCGGACCGCGCCCGACGACGTACCCATGATATGCATCGATGAAATACATCGCCCTCAGATCTACTATTCGATCGTCGACGGGCGAGATGTCAATCCAGGATTCGCCACCGTCCTCAGTGCGCAGGATCGTTCTCCCACCCACGGCGTACCCGCGTGATGGATCGCAGAAGTGAAATTGGCGGACCGTCGCTTTTTCCCGCTGCATCGTCCAGGTCTTTCCACCGTCCGCCGTTTTCATGACGACCCCTCCCCCCACCCAACCGGTGTGCTCATCGATAAACTCGATAGTCATGACGGCACTGAGAATCGATGACTCAGAACCTTCTACGGCGCGCCAGCTGAGCCCCCCGTCCTCGGTTTTGTAGACGAGTTCCGGATCGGGATCCATCCAGCTGCTTCCTAGAAGATAGCCGGTATAATCATTGATTATACTCATGTTCCATGCGCCCTTTTTCGGTATCACCGGAAGCCAGTGGTTTTCCCATATCATGCCCGCATCGGTGGTCTTGTACACTCCGTCATACCCCAGGACGAATCCGAGCAAATCACTCATGAATCGGATCTCGTAGAGATCGGTATCCTGCGTTGTCCCGCTGAATATGGCACGTTCCCACGTTGCACCGCCGTCATACGTTCGGTATATTTTACCATTCTTGCCAACGACCCAACCTCTCGTACGGTCGATAAAGAAGATATCTGTAAGGTTCGCATCGGATATGACTGCACCTCGCCACGAGTGGCCGCCGTCTGTGGTGGCCATTATCGTGCCGAGCGTACCGATAACCCATCCGGTATCATGATCGATGAAGAAGAGGTCGCGTGCGCTGCACACGAGATCGGAGGCTTCGGGAGTTGTACCGTTCGGTTCTGTCACGCGATCTTCGGAGCAGGAATGAAGCTCGAAATAAATAATAAAGACAATCAAAAGCGCCAGCAGGATACTCCGTCGCAGTTGCATATTTGCTCCCGTCGTTGCAAAACTAACGCTATATAAATCAGCAAGTTACAATCATTCGCCGTCGGGGCGGCTGCAAGTCATTGCAATAAAAGAAAGATACGGGCATATGGCGAGAACCGGCCCATATCGGCGACGCCCGTTCGGTAACGACACATACCTTTTCGCAATTGTCGGGCCTAATGAGTAATCGATACGTCACAATCTCGATAATGAAGACACCCGCATCTTTGTCATTGCTGCTCCAGTACGAGCTCCATGTAGAGCGCACCAGGCAGGGGATTGTAGCAGTAGGGTTCTATTTCGACAAAACCGAGAGATCGATACAATGCAGTCGCCGCCGCCATTGCGGGAATTGTATCGAGTCGTATTACCCGGTATCCCAGCGAACGGGCATCCCGCACCCCCTCTTCGGCGAGCCTCTTCCCGATCCCTCTCCGCCGGAACGTGGGTCTTACGTAGAGTCGCTTCATCTCGCAGATATCGCCATCCAGTTTTCGTATCGCAATGCAGCCGGCAGGCACGCCATGCACGACGGCGAGCCGAAGCCTGCCGCCGGGCGGGCCGTAGTCTCCCGGCATGCGGGCGAGTTCACGCTCGAAATCCTGAAAGCAGAGATCAAAACCGAGCGAATCTGCATATTCACGAAAGAGTCGTTTCGCCACGGCTACATCGTCGTCCGATTGTACGATGACGAGTTTTACCACGAGCACTTCTCCCATGAACTCCTGGCCTGCGAGAATCTGTCCCGCGCATCAACCACGGCGGATAGTGCGGAACGGATCGCGTGGCCGTAATTCACCACCCAGCCCTTCAATATGCACGCTGTACGACGGTATCGGTAAGCGGGATGAAGACGAAATTTCTGGTGGGCCCACCAGGATTCGAACCTGGGACCGACCGGTTATGAGCCGGGAGCTCTACCACTGAGCTATGGGCCCTCCTCATACGCCACGCAATGATCGCTTACGGTAGCACCTCGATTGGATCCTTTCAACATTTTTGTGACTGGACGGCGCCGCAGAGCGAATGCTCCGGTCAGAATCGCAACCGGACCCTATGAACCATCAAACGTCTATGTAACCTTTGAGCTTCCGGCTCCGGCTCGGATGCATGAGCTTACGCAGGGCCTTTGCCTCGATTTGGCGGACACGCTCACGGGTTACCTTGAATATCGTACCGACCTCTTCGAGCGTACGCGGCGTCCCATCGCCGAGACCGAACCGCAGCCGCACGACCTTCTCCTCCCGGGGCGTCAGGGTTGCGAGCACCCGCGCCACCTGATCCTTGAGCATCGAGTGGGCCGCGGTCTGGTCGGGGGAGGAAGCGGTCGTGTCCTCGATGAAATCGCTGAGATTGCTGTCGTCATCCTCGCCTATCGGGCGATCGAGTGATATCGGTTCCATGCTCGCTTTCATGACGCTCTTGACCTTGCCGATCGGGTAATCGAGATAGCCTGCGACCTCCTCCGGCGTCGGTTCGCGTCCGAATTCCTGGATCAGCTTTCGCTGCGTGCGCGATACCTTGTTGATCGCCTCGATCATGTGGACGGGAACGCGTATCGTCCGGGCCTGGTCGGCGATTGCCCGTGTTATCGCCTGACGGATCCACCAGGTCGCGTAGGTGCTGAACTTGTATCCCTTCCGGTAATCGAACTTGTCGACCGCACGCATGAGACCGCTGTTCCCTTCCTGTATGAGGTCGAGGAATTCAAGTCCCCGGTTCGTGTACCGCTTGGCGATCGAGATCACGAGGCGCACATTCGCCTCAATCATCTCCTGCTTGGCTCGTTCGGCCTTGCGCTCCCCCATTCGAATGTTCTTCACATTCTCCCTGAACGTTTCGTAATCAATGTTCTCCTTGAGTTCTATCCGACGGATCGCTTTCTGGATAGATTTGATCTTGCTCGAGAAGTCCTTCAGGTTCGTAAGTGTCCACTTCGTCTTTTTCTTGACCGCCTGTTTTGCCTTGCTCCTTCCACTGAGAATCTTGATCGTCTCGTTGATCTCCTCGGTGCTCATGCCGACGAACTTCTCGTACTCCTCGATCTGTTTCTTGAGCTTATCGATCCTGATCTGGATGTCCTTGATCTTGCCGACGAGCCTATCGCGCTGATCGGGATGCAGCTTGATCTTGCGATACTCCTCCTGAAGCTTTCTGTTCCTCGTCTCGAGCTGCTTTGCGACCGTCGCCGCATTCTTCTTGCTGATCTTTTTTCTGAGTTTGGAATGGAGCTCGACCATCTCCTCACGGTATCGTATGATCTTCTTCAATATGCCGATGTATTTTTTCTGTTCCTTTTTCCCCGAATAGTGTGGATGGAGACCGCCGCCCTCGAGCTGAATGACGTACTCGAGCCGCAGAAGCCCCTTCTCGAGTTTCTCGACGAATCTCTTGATATCTTTGGTTGTCGTATTGAGGCTGAAGATCGCCTCCGTTATCTCGATATGGCCCGACTCGATGCGCTTGGCGATTTCGATCTCACCCTCACGATCCAGTAACGGCACTTTCCCCATTTCTCGCAGGTACATACGCACCGGATCGTCGTATCGGATCGCGGTCGCGAGCAACTCCTCGGCACTCTTGGCCTTCTTCTGATCTCGCTTCCTGCGCGCCTCCAGCTTCATCCGGGCCTTCTCGCTGGAGTCAAAGAAATCGATGTTCTCGTCGCTGAGGCGATCGTACAATTTGATGATATCACTGGGCTCGAATTTATCGCCGACGAGCTCGTCGATCTCCTCGTTGAGTACGTATCCCTTGCTCTCCGATATCTTTTTAATGCCCGAGACTACCTCTTCTATCTTACCGCGACCCATTGGACTGGCCAACCTCCTTGAGACTCACATTCCCGAGCTCCTTTGCGATCTTCCTGTATGCTTCAGCGATGGCGATTTCCTCTCCCGGCGTCCCCATTGCGGGATTCTGCTGCAACTCGCGCAGCCGCTTTTTCATCACCTCCATCTCATCCCTGAGCGATGCCTTTTTCAACCAGATAATCGTGTCGGTCAACATCTCATCGATGGGCCCGGGAGGTTCCGGCATAAGTGCCATTTCGGATACCAGCTTAGATAACTCGGCGTCCTCAATACCCCCGACGAAATCCGGGCTTGTTATATCAATGTGATTTTTTAAGGCCAAGTCAAGCGCTTTGTAAAACTCACGGTACAACCTTCCAACAAGGTCTTCCACGAAAAGATTTTCCACGATCATACGTGCATACCGCTCACTTTCGAATCCCACTCTGAAAAGCTGCTTCTGGACCTTCTCCCGCTTTGAAGACTGGGATGGCCCTGCCTCCGCATCCGGCGCTGTGCGCTTTGCCTTCTTGAGACCGCTGCGCAGCGTCTCGACCGGAATATCGAAAAGCCGCTCAATCTCCTGTAAGTACAGCTCCTTTCTAATCTCGTCCCTGGTACGGGAAACGGTATCGAGGAGATGGGTGACGATCTGGTTTTTCCGGTATACGGTCCGGTCTCCCCGCTCGGCCTCCCATTTCAGGTACTCAAAATAATGAGGAGCAGAACTCACGAGGTTTCGTAATGCTTCTGCTCCATTTTTTCTTACAAAACTATCCGGGTCCTCACCTTCGGGCAGAAAAACAATCTGCGCCTCCAGCCCCTCTACAAACAACTGATCGGCCGCTCTCACCGCAGCACGTACTCCGGCCCGATCTCCATCATTGATAATATATACACGTTTTGTATATCGCGCAAGAAGGTGGGCTTGTTCCCCCGTCAATGAAGTTCCACAAACGGCAAATATATTGCGAAATCCCTTATTCCATAACATCAAGTAATCAATATAACCCTCTACCAATATAGCAGATTCACTTCTCTTTATCCCTTCCCTGGAAAAACCGAGCCCGTACAAGATTTTACCCTTGTGGTAGATAGGGCTCTCCATCGAGTTGAGATATTTCGGCTCGGAATCATCGAGAACCCTCCCTGCCAGTCCCACTACACGCTTCGCTACTGTTGATATGGGAAAAATTACGCGATTCCGGAAGTAGTCACGGTACCCCCCCCTCCCTTTCATGATGAGATTGAGTTCGAGAAGGATCTCCCTCTTCTGACCTTCCGCAATGGCTGCCCGGTAGTAACGGTCCCACCCGGATGGTGCGAATCCGAGCTGGAACTGTTCGATGAGATCGTCGCTGATTTCACGCTCGGCGAGGTATCGGCGCGCCTCTTCCGCCTCGCGCCCCTGCCGTAGCATCGTGCTGTAGAATTGCGCCGTGTACTCCATCGCACGGTAGTACGGATCGAGCCTGGTGCGTACGCCGTCCGGAACGACGTACCGGTCCACATCGACTCCCAGCTCCTTGCCGAGGCGGCGAACCGCCTCGACAAAGCTGGACCCCTCGTACTCCATGAGGAAATGAAATACATTTCCCCCCTTGCCGCACCCGAAGCAGTGGTAGATCTGTTTCTCGGGGCTCACCATGAAACTCGGCGTCTTCTCACCGTGGAACGGGCAGAGGGCCTTGTAATTCCGTCCCGATTTCTTCAGATCGAGTACCGAACCGACCACCTGGACGATATCGGTTCGATCCCTAATCTCATCGATTACATTCTGAGGTATCATGTTTCAGGTATTCTTCTTTGCGCGCCCGCTTCCCGTCCCGCCGCCGCGAACCACCGTCACTGCAACTCGACCACAGCCACGCCGTCACCGCCGAGTGCCGGTTCGCCGGGATGGATATCGCGGACACGGGGGTCCTTGCACAGCATATCGTAGATGGCACGCCGCAGGATACCCCTGCCCACACCGTGAATGATCACGACCTGCCTGAGTCCCTGCAGTACCGCACGATCAATAAAATAGTCGACCTTTTCGATCGCCTCCGCGCGCTCCATCCCCCGTACCATCAGCTCGGGGGAGATCGGCTCGAACGAATCGACGCTCCAGGTTGCCTTCGCCGTGGGACGCTCGCGCCCCTCGCCCCGGTGCGGCAGAAGGTCCTCAATGCTCGTTTCTACCCGTAAACCACCGGCAAGTTCCA
>CBFCXB010000111.1:0-7610 GCA_965601905.1 uncultured bacterium
GCCATCTTGAAGCGCCTCGATATCGTCGTCGTCGCCGTTCATTCGAAGTTCAAGATGAAGCGCACTGAGATGACGCGTCGCGTCATCACGGCCCTCGAGAGCCCGTACGCCCACATACTTGCTCACCCGACGGGGCGGCTTATCGGCACCCGTGACGCCTACGAAATAGATATGGAGGCGGTTATAGATGCAGCGGCCCGTATGGGAACAGCGATCGAGATCAATTCTCACCCTCTGAGACTCGATCTCGACGCCGCCACCTCCCGTGCGGCCGCCGAGGCGGGAGTTATGATCTCTATCGGCACCGACACGCACAAGCCGGCCGCCGAGATGGACAACATCATCTACGGCGTCGGAACGGCGCGGCGCGGTTGGCTCTCCCCCGGCAATATCCTCAATACACGGACCGCGGCAAGGCTCATCGCATATTTTCACAAGAAAGCGAAGAGGAAGTAACGTTCCCAATTTCCACGAGCAGAGATCAGAGAGGCATGTCGCAACTGCCTGCCAAATGTGCCGTGCCATAATGGCATCTTTGACGCTCGATGTGCCGCCAGCTTGGCATGGCCTGCCGAATTTTCATAAGCCAAACAGTTTGAAATTTGCCATATGCCCGTGCGGAAAAGAAGTGTATCTTGCTGAATAATAGCAGCTTACGATGCTGTAATTGTGTCTTGGCACGCGTTGTGCGATTACACATGCGCGAAAGCCGAGAGCTTCAAATGAGCCGAAACATCAACTACGAAACAGGAGGTGAGTTAGATGACGCTCATTCGATGGAGACCAAGAACGGACATGATGCCGTTACCGGGATTCCCGGCGTTTGGCGATCTGTGGGACAACTTCTTCAACCTGGCGAGGGCCGGCGGCGACATGGACAACTACCGGTGGACGCCGCGGGTCAATGTCGAGGAGAACGACGATGGCTTCGAGCTGACCGCCGAGGTCCCCGGCATGAAAAAGGACGAGATCAATATCGACATCAAGGACCGCACGCTGACTATCAGGGGAGAGAGAAAGCTCGAAGAGGAGAAAAAGGACAAGAACTACCACGTCTGCGAGCTCTGCTACGGCGAGTTCACCAGAACCTTCACGCTCCCCGAAAATGTCGATGTCGACAAGATCAACGCGAATTATGAGCAGGGTATCCTGCAGCTCGTCATTCCCAAGAAGGAAGTGGCCAAGCCGAAGGAGATCAAGGTCGCGGTCAAGTAACCATCCCCCACAACGGCGCCACACGAGATGGGGACCGAGAGGTCCCCATTTTTTTAGTTTTCACTTCGTGCCGGAATGAATGGGCTTCTTCTCGTCCTGGGACTGCGGTGTGTGCTGGGAAATGGACGAGGAAACCGCACCGCGGTCAGGGCTCATCTTGCATGATCCCTCGAAGAAGACGCCTTCATCGATCACGAGGCGGGTCGTCTTGATATCGCCCTCGACACGCGAGCCTCCCTGAAGCTCGATCTTCTCCTTGGCATCGATATTTCCCAGAACGGTGCCGCCGATCACCGCGCTCTTGACCTTGATCTCGGCCTTTACCTTTCCTCCCTTACCGACGATCAGGGTGTCGGGGCAGTTGACCGTTCCCTCGAACTCGCCATCGATGCGGAGGGTCCCCTCCCGCACATCGACCGTCCCCTTTACCATGCATCCTTTCCCGATAATTGAATTCATCTTTCCCTCCACGATAATTCCTTCGCCATCCTTGCCGAACATCAACTCCTCCTTTTTGCCCTTTTCCTTTTTCTTCAATGCACTACCTCATTGCAAAAGATATTCCAACGGGTCTACGTGGATACCGTCCCGTATGACCTCAAAATGGAGATGCGGTGCAGTACTCCGGCCCGTGGACCCCGCGTAAGCGATCGTCTGCCCTCTCCCGGCACGTTCCCCTCTCATAACTACCAGCCTATCGTTGTGTCCGTAAAGTGTTTTTATTCCGTATCCATGGTCGAGCAACATGTAAAATCCATACGTGTCGTCCCAACCTTCCTCGACGACATATCCCGGCGCGGCCGCACGCACCGGCGTTCCTCGATCCACTCCGATATCTATACCAGGGTGATACTGTGGATCGTCCTTACCTCCCACGATATAAAAACCCCTCGTTATATATCCTCTCACCGGCCAGAATGTCGGCAGGGCGCGTAGAATATATTCCTTCTGGTCTTCGAGTTCACGGTCTAATTCGCTTTCGATCATTGCATCCATTTCCGCTCCCGCGCTGTCGCCGGGCGGTATCTCCACACCGAGCATCTCCCTGATCTGAAAATCCAACGCACGGATCTTTGAGATATTCCTCGTTATTTCGCTTATCGATTCCTGCCGTCTCGTCAATTCCGCCACCTGCCGCTCGAGACTTCCCGCCTCACGTGCCTTGACCAGTAATCTGCCATACGTAGCAATAAAAACGACCAAGGCCACGAGCCCGATCGCCAGTAAGGCCACGCAGACATACAGGAACGGGTACGGAACTCTGACGGTTCTCGTTTTCTTGAGGTCGTGGGGCACTATGATTATGGAAAACGTTTCCTTCTTCATAACACACGGCGTTCCCCAGTGAATACATACAATCGGTGCTGGTTTCCCCCGATCGCCACGCTCTCGCCCGCTGGCCCGGAAATCCCTCGCGCCCCATGCTAATCCAGGTTCGTATCGATACCGATTCGCTGGAGAATGCCCTCGAGTTCGTCACCGGAGTAGTAATCGATCGATAGAACACCGCCCCTTCTCCGCGGTGTGATACGCACACGCGTTCCGAGGTGCTTCTCCAGGCGCTCTTCCAGGGCCTGGATGGCCGGGTCGATCCTCCTGGCACCCCGGCGTCGCTTTCGTCCGGTTCGTGCTCCACCTCTCTGCTCGACCTCGCGCACCGTAATGCCTTCTTCAGCGATCCTCCGGGCCCACTCGAGCTGCGCCGATTCCCCCTTGATCGAGAGGATCGCCCGTGCATGCCCGGCCTTGAGCTTCCCCTCCTCTATCAAAACGATCACCGGTACCGGTAGGTTCAGAAGCCGGAGCACGTTCGCCACGGTGCTCCTATCGCGCCCAAGAATTTCTCCTATTTCCCGGTCCGAGAGCCCGTACCGCACCTTGAGCGTGCGGCACCCCCGCGCTTCCTCGATCGGATTCAGATCCTCGCGCTGGAGATTCTCCATCAGCGCGAACTTGAGAGATTCGTCATCGCTCACGGAGCGTACGATCGAGGGAATGTTCGCTTTACCGGCCATCTTCGATGCGCGATAGCGCCGCTCTCCGATAACAAGCTGATACCGGTCCCCATCCCGCCGCACGACAACCGGCTGCAGAACCCCATGCTTGCGAATCGAAGCGGCCAGCTCTCGAAGGTGGTCCTCGTCGAAGCTGCCGCGTGGTTGGTTTGGATTCGGATCAATCATATCAATACTGAGTTCTTTGATCCGTTCCGTCTCCGCGACACTTTCCCGCAGATCCTGGGATATCAGCGCCTCGAGCCCCCTGCCGAGCACCTTTTTTCTCACATCAATCATCCTCTCGTGATGATTACGTGCCGATCGCATCGACCGTCTCGACGGACCGCCCTTCTTTTCTCCCCTGCTTCAATAAAAACTCCTCGGCGAGCTTCAGGTAACTTCTCGAACCCGCGCTCTGTACATCGTACAGCATCACCGGCCGTCCGAAGCTCGGACACTCGCTGAGGCGAACATTGCGTGGTATGATAGTATCGTAAACCTTCTCCCCGAAATAAGATATGGCCTCATCGGCGACCTGGCTGGAGAGCTTGAGCCGCTTGTCGAACATAGTAAGAAGCACTCCTTCGATGCGCAGGTCGGCATTCAGGTGCTTCTGTACCATGCGTATCGTGTTGAGGAGCTGGCTCAGACCCTCAAGGGCGTAATACTCACACTGTATCGGAATAAGAACCGATTGCGCCGCCGTCAGCGTATTGAGCGTGAGGAGACCCAGGCTCGGCGGGCAATCGATGATGATATAATCGTACCGCTCGGCTATGTCATATATGGCGTTTTTAAGCTTGCGCTCGCGGGCGATCTGGGATACGAGCTCGATCTCGGCCCCTATCAACCGCGGGTGGGACGGAATGAGATCGATCAGGTCCACGCTGCGCACCACCTCTTCAGCCGACACCGATCCGATGATGACCTCGTAGATCGTACTCTCATCATCTCCTACCCTGACACCGAAGCCGCTGCTCGCGTTGGCCTGCGGATCGGCATCGATCAGCAGCACCCGCTGCTCTGCGGCGCCCAGGCTCGCGCTGAGATTTATGGCCGTTGTCGTTTTGCCAACGCCCCCCTTCTGGTTCGCGATAGCCACGATCTTGCTCATGCGTGCCACCTTACATCCATATCGGGTTATCTCCGCCGGAGTGCCGTGAGGCGTGTCGCTTTCGCCGCATCCCGTTCGATCGCCACCAGGGGCTCCTGCTCGAGCCATGGTACGAATCCAACATATGCCTGTATGGTTGCGGGGTTGTCCGTCTTGTCGTAAATCTGCTCGGCGATCTCGCCCTCCGTTGTCACTCCCCAGAAATTATTCTCTGCATGCACCGTGTCGCTCGGCAAGTAGTTGTTGAGACGCATGTCATACCCCTCGCCCGACTCCGGACCGTTGAAGAACAGTGTGCATTGATGAATCGCGGGAGACGCTTCGCCCACGAGGTATATCCCGTCTATGCCGTTGTTTGCAACAACACACCCCTCGATAGACTGGGTATAAGTGGTCGGCATATCGGTGATAACCGTAACACTGATACCCTTTTTATAGTTGTATCGGATCGATGAATTCTGCAGTGTAAAATCGGCGTTCGAGATGAAGAGACCGGCGCCGTTATCCCAAATTTTACAATTTCTTATAGTAGCGCTGGCGCCCTCCACCACGCTGATGGCCGCCTCGTACTGATCCGTAATGTTACTCGAGTCGATCGTGGCGGTCGCCCCCTCGATCACCTGGATGCCGTCAGTGCCGGCGTAAATGTTCACGTTCTTTATAGACGCCTGCGCGGAACCTCCCGATATGTAGATTCCACCCCATACCTTGGTGACACCACCACAGCTATTGGGGCCGATATTGGCCATGTTGCCTGCATGCCCCTCGACGGTCAATCCGCCCCGCACATCAAGCCCCCCGAATTCACTATCGACGATCAGTTCTACTCCCGGTCCGACCGTAAGGTGGCTGCTCGCCGAAATGACCGTGGGTTGATCGTCAGTGAGAACATAAGGATACCCATGATCAACCAACGCAACGTTACCAAATATGGGTGTCGTAACTTCTTCGCCGACTTCGATTGCTATGCTGAGACTTCGGTCATCAATGCCGTCCGAAACATTCAAGGTGAGTATTATCGACCCCGGCGTATCAGGAGCCTTCCATGTAACTTCCTCCCCTATGCCATCGGGAGGAGTGAAGCTGCCGGCGTTGGCGCTCCATGAAAAGGTGAGCGGATCCTCCTCGGGGTCCTCGGCAGAGCCCTTCAGCGCAATCTCGCCATCCGTCCATATAGCACATTTACTCCGCGCGATCGCCAGTTCAGAGGGAGGCGAATTGATGAACTCAACCGTGTCCTCGCACCCCGTAACGAACATCGCAACAACCAGCAAAGGCACAACTCCATGCATTATAAAGGACTTAGAAGTCATCTGCACCTCCTCGGGGTTCGTGGGAAATCCACACACAGTATAGGCCGGGACCATCGATAAATCAAACAAAAAAGCCGTTGTGGATCCGATGGATGCTCCGCTATCGTTGTTCGCACACTTTCCACATGTGGAAAACGGTCGAAACCCCCTTTCTTGCGAAGGAATTGCGGAGCGAGGCGCCTCCTGTTTCACGTGAAACGCCGACGGATGCGGCGATCTCAAGATGTGTCCACCGCCACAATGGACGGCACGCATCGATAGGAGCCAGGCCTTCCGTGGGGAATAGGTGTTTCACGTGAAACGTTTTATTGCGAAAAATCGACTTCATGCAATTTGATTCATAGAATCACGGTGGAGCCGTCCCTTTGTTCCCCCTGAATATGACCGGTGCGCCGCAAGCAGAGTAAAGACCCTCGATCCGATCCCCGGTGGTTCACCCCTCCTCCCCGCCACCCTCCCTAACAAAGACCAGCGCGGTACCTCTCCCCGCCGGAAGTTCCTCCGCAATCGTGAGTCGCAGCGGTGTTGCTTCGGCATGCTCCACCTCTCTCTTCCATCCACTTCCCTTTACCGTGATATATGCACCTCCCTCTCGAAGAAGCTTCGTCACCACACCCGCCAGGAGCTGAAGCCGCCCCGCAGCCTTCGAAACCACCACATCGTAGCGGTCTTCGGAGGCCGTCCGCCCCGCATCTCCCCCCACCGTACGCATGCCGTTCGTTTTCATGAGGGCCACAACGTGCTCGAGAAACCGGATTGTCCTCTCCCGCCGTTCGAAGAGCGTGACGTCGAGCTCCGGCCCTGCAATCTTCCATATGATGCCGGGGAACCCTGCGCCCGCTCCGACATCGGCAACCCTCACGGTGGCGGGCGGGCCCGCCCCACTCTCTTTCGATCTCAGTATCCCCCTCTCGAGCGCGAATCGGTAGAGTATCCACGAATCGACGACGAGATTGCTCATGGTTGTTCTGGTATTCCTTTTGCCGATGAGGTGAATCCGCCTGCTCCAGAGTGCAACTTCCCCGACGAACATTCCGAGGAGCTCGCGCTGCGACTCGTCCGCCGGACCGATGCCCAAAGCGGCAAGATCATGCACTATCCTCGAAAGAGTTCCACCGCCGCTCATCGGCAATCACCGTCTTTTCGCCCCATGATTATGCCGCTCGGAGGTTTTCCGCGAGCGCTCGATGAAGATCATCAGTATCGATAGGTCCGAGCTTCTCACGCCGGCTATCCTCGAGGCCTGCCCAAGTGTTACGGGACGGAACCGTTTAAGCTTCTCGCGCGCTTCTGCACTCAATCCATTCATCTCGTACGAGAAATCATGGGGTATCCGTATCCGCTCGATACCGAGCAGCCGGTCTGCAACCCGCCGTTGCCGCCGGATGTACCCTTCGTACTTCACCCGTATCTCGAGCGACTCCTTCTCCCGAACGCTCAGATCACTGCCTTCAATGGTCACAACACGCTCTATGTCTGCGAGCGACACCCGCGGCCGCTGCAGCAACTTTGCAGCCCGTTTCGGCGATGTCACTTTCGTGTCGTTCTTCCTGCGCAGGATTGTATTGCACGTCGATACATCGAGCGTCGTTCCAAGGAGCCGACGGCGGGCGCGCTCCACCCGGCGGCGGCGCTCCACCATTTGCTCCCACACATCGCGATCGAGCAGCCCGTGCCGCACGGCAAACCGCAAGAGGCGTTCGTCGGCATTGTCCTGCCGCAGCAGCAGTCGGTATTCGGCGCGCGATGTGAACATGCGGTACGGTTCATCGATCTCCTTCGTCACAAGATCATCTATCAACACACCGACATAGGACTGGTGCCGGCCCAGAACAAGCGGCCCCTCGCTGTTTATGCTCAGGCATGCGTTGATCCCCGCCACGATCCCCTGCGCCGCCGCTTCCTCGTACCCTGACGTCCCGTTTACCTGCCCGGCGAACTAGAGCCCGGGCACCTTTCGCGATTCGAGTG
>CBFCXB010000112.1:0-7503 GCA_965601905.1 uncultured bacterium
GATTTCGCGGAGTCCATCTTGATCGATCGAAAGGGTAACACGGATCTTATGAAACGGCTCTCGCAATTCATCGGCTGCCGCCGGGTAATGAAGCAGATTCAGCCGAAACCTCTCGACGATGCCACGTTGATCGTCGGGAAGGAGAATGAACAACTCCGGATCGGTCGGGAAAACTAGAAATGGCATGACGACATGTTCTGTTGTCTAGGGAAGCGAGGAGGTTGATTTTGCCGGCAAAGAGACGCATCGGTCTCGTTGCATTGGTTTTCTTTCTCGGCGTCATTGGGGGCAGTGTCGTGGGGGAGTTGATCGGGTTATTGCTGCCGGAGGACAATATGATACGAACGTTGTTCGTTTCCGGAAAAGAATTTCAGGTTGGCCCTTTCTTCTGCGATCTCATTGTTTTTTCCTTCACGATCGGATTTTCTTTGAAGGTCAATCTCATCAGCGTGCTCGGGATTATCCTCGTGGCGTTTTTACTGAGGCTATACGTGTAGAATGGAGGGGCGATGATCTGTTACCCTGCAATGGCGAGTGCCACTCCCCGATTTCTTCTTATCGGGCCACTCGGTTGGTCGGAGTTACTCATCATACTGATACTCGTACTGATCTTCTTCGGTCCCAGAAAACTCCCCGATGTTGCGGAGGCGATTGGCAAGTCGATCCAGAAGTTCAGGAAAGCCTCCAGGGATATCAAGGAGGAGATCGATGAATCAAAGACGGAGATCTCGGAAGGCAAGGACAAAAAAGGCTAATTGCGGCCGAGCGGCAGCGCGACGCTGGCTGCTGCAGCCGCAATGAGCTGGCGCGGCGCGAAGCGTCCGCGCCAGCTAGTTGATGGTACTCTCCCTGAGATCGACCACCTCTGCATTCTGTCTGATCTCTTCGTACCATCCCGCGATGAAATGAGTGGCCATCTCGCTGCGGAGCTGGTTGAGTATTTCGGTCCGCCGCGTGGTGTATTCATCCATGTCGGGCTCGGTGCGCTCGGTGACCCTGATCAGATAGAATGCATTCCGTCCCTTGATCGGCGGGCTCAAATCTTCAATGGGAAGTTGGTGGCAAGCGTGCGCGAAAGCGGTGTTTAAGCCGATGCCCGGCACCGATTCGTTTTCCGCGAAGAGTGAGGATGTCTCTATAGCGAGTTCCCGCTCGTGCGCCACCGATTCGAGGTCCCCGCCGGTCAGCGCCGCCTGTCGGATCGACTCAGCTATTTCACGCGTTTGCTTCTCCGCCCGTTCCTTTCTGATTTGCATGACAAGTTGATCTTGTATATCCTCCAAAGGCTTGCGGCGTTCCGGTATCGCCTCGATGATTTTTACGAAGTAGACGGACGTCTCGGTTTCGATTGCCGAACTGATGGCGCCGGGCCTGTGGTTGAACGCGAAGTTGATGATCCCCGGTTGGTATCCGAGCCCCTGTATAAATGAGCCGAGCGAAAAGGGCGGTGGATTTTGTACTTCGATGCCGCTTCCCTCTGCGGCGTGCTCGAATCCTTCCTTGAGAATCAATTCCTTCAGCCCCTCGAGTACCGTCCTCAGCGAGTCGATCGTATCATATCCCAGATCGACCTTCATGAGGATGTGGCGCACCTTGATCTTTTCCTCGTCATCCTCGGTTTTCCGCTCCTCGACCGTTATGAGATGGTAACCGTATTCCGTGCGGACCGGCTCCGAGATTTCGCCGACTTCAAGATCGAACGCCGCCGCATCGAACTCCGGTACCATGACGTTCGAGGATATGAATCCGAGGTCGCCGCCGTTTTCAGCCGACATGAAGTCGTCGGAATAGTTCTTCGCCGCTTCAGCGACAGAATCGCCAGCGAGTATCTCGTTCCGTATCTCCATGAGCCGCTCCCGGACGTCGCGCTCATCCGCTTCCGCCGGCGTCTTGTCGAACTGGATCAGGTTGATCTTCCGTTTCTCGAATTCGATAAAGTCTTCCTTGACCCGTTCGTACCGTTCGGCCACCTCCTCGTTGTTCGGTACATACAGCGAGTCCACATCGACGAGCGGTATGGAGACATAGGAGGCCTTGACCTTTACCGACTCCTTCTTGAACCGCTCGAGGACCGTGTGCTCCGGTACGTGTATCTGGGCGGAGAGCACGTTCTGCAGTTTAATCTCCGGAATCTGGTTGCGCGCCCACTGTTCAAGGCGCGTCCAGTCACGTGACGGGTCGGCCAGTGCGGCGAGGTACGCCTGGTAGTCGAATTTTCCTTCGGCGTTGACAAACGCCTGCTGGACGAGGGGAGGGGGATTCCTCCGGAGGAACGTTACGAGCTCATTGTCCGTGACGGCGATCCTGCGCCGTTGTATCTCCTTTGCGACGAGAATCTTCTGAACGGTCCGTTCCCACGCCTGGTCCGCGAGCATGCGGTGCTCCGATTCGGACATACGGTAATCCTCGCCCTTCTGCATGCGGATCTGTTCGAGGAGCTCGTTGAACGTGGTGGCATACATCTGCCGGCGAACGATTTCCCCGTCGACCCTGCCGATCACATCCGGCTCCTGCTTGCCTTCCCCCGGGCTCCGCAGGTTCATTCCCCAAACCGCGAATATCGATATGATGAATGCAACCACGACGATCCAGAGTATCGTCTTGGTCTTTTCTCGCATTTGCTTAAGCATTGTTCTTGTTCCTTTTCCATGATACAAAAAATAGATGGTCCTCGAACGAAACTTTCATAAAGCTAGCATATTACGGCGATCGGTGCAAATCTTTTAAGAGTCGTTGACAGGGCTTTGAGACGGGTGATACGGTGCATGTGATGAAACGGGTTTTTTTCATAACGTGCATCGTTGTAATTTCTTATTATACAATAGGTTATACCGAGATATATCTCTGGCCGCTACACGGGGAGCGCTTCCTCAGCTCGAACTTCAGCGAGTACCGTGACGGTCACTATCACGCCGGCATCGATCTGCGTACATTCGGTCGCATCGGCTTGCCCTGCCTGGCTGTCGGGGACGGTTCCGTGAATCGTATCAAGGTGGCCCCCTATGGCTACGGGAAGGCGCTCTACCTGAAACTCGACGACGGTCGTGTCGCCGTGTATGCACACCTCAACGGATTTCAATACAATCTCGACTCGCTCGTGTACTACCATCGCCTCGAGCGGAAAACCTCGTGGTGCGATCTGCCGCTATCCGATGGTAGGTTTCGTTTTGCCGTTGGTGATACCATCTGTTTCACCGGCACGACGGGAACGAACGCACCGCATCTCCACTTCGAAATGCGGAATGAGAAGGGACAACCGTTCAATCCCATCGTGGAGCTGTACGCCGTTCCGGACAGCCGGCCGCCAATCGTTTCGGGGCTCGAAGTGATTCCACTTTCACCGGGAAGCATCGTAAACGGCTCACCGCAACCGGCGCATTTCCTCCTGCGTGCCTCGAGCGGGAACACGTACGTTCTCGACGATACCCTCCAGCTCGACGGACGATTCGCATTCGGTCTCTCGGTCTGGGATGAACAGGGATTCGGGCGCTACGCCCTCGCTCCCCTCTCGGTGGAATTCTCTGTCGACCGAGACACGCTCTTTTGTTTGCATAACCACGTTTTCTCGTACGCGCAAACGGGGGAGATCGTTCTCGAGTACGATCTTCTCGAGAAGGGAGTAGCCGGGCGTTACCTCCTCCTCTATCGCAAACCCGGATCGTCCCGCGCCGACCGTTCCGGCCCCGGAGTCATTCATTCCGAGAAGGAAGCATCCGACGGCCGTTACCTCGACAGCGGGGTGCACGATGGACGGATCATCGTTCGGGATGCCGCCGGCAATGAAGTCCGGACACGTTTTACGTTCGTGTTCCATGACTATCCAGTGATCGAAACCGCGCGCAAGCTTGTTGCCGCCGGTGAGGTCATCGTGCGGAGTATCGATCCGGACGGCGGCTCGGTGACCGAGCGGCTGTTCGAATCGCCGGACGGTGGTGAACATTGGGAGCCGGTTGCACTGGAACCGATGGGTGCGTTCCGCATGGGAAGGACATCTCTGTCTGAAGGAGGCATCTACCGCCTCGTCGTGCGGGACGATGAGGGTGCCTCGCGTGAGCGCTACTTCGCCGCGCCAAAACCGAGCGGTCCCGAGGGGAACGTTTTCTGCGAGTGTACACAATCGGTTGTATCCGGAGATCTCACGATACGGATCGTAACGGATCACGCACTGGCGGAGGATCCGCGTATAACACTGGGTGAGCATACGCTGTCCGATGCCTGCGCCGTTCACCGGTTGGATGCATGGACGTTCATGGTCAACTGCGGCCTCGATGTCGTCATCGATGGGATCAACATCCTCACCATTTCGGGAATCGATTACCGCGGATATCCCCTCCACGCGTATTCGGCCTTCAGGGCGTTCCGCCTGTTCACGGGCGCCCATCCGACATTTCCCGCGTCCGATTCTCTCGATGTGCGGATCGAGACGCGTTCCGTTCACGGCGTGGTTCCCTGTCTCGTCCGCGAGACGTCGGTTCCGGGATATGAATCGGGGGGACTCAGGCAGGTTTCACAGCCGTTTTCTATCGAATTCCCCGTGGACAGGCTGCGGCGGGCGCTCATTCTCCATTGCGAACCGGCGGACAATGTCGGTCTCTTTCGTTTCGAAGGGGAGGATGAATGGAAATGCATCGGCGTCCCATCACGCGAGCAAGGATCGGTCACCATCGACAAGCCGGGGACGTACGTTTTCATGGCGGACGGGTTGCCGCCGCACATAGAGCATGTGGCATTCGATACGTTGCCGGAGGGGAGCGGTTTCTTCAGAACCACCCGGTACTACGTGCCGGTCAGGGAGGATGGATCGGGGGTGGATCCTTACTCGGCGGCGGTGACGATCAACGATCGTGCGGTGGTCTGCGAGTGGGATGCGTTGCGGGAACGGCTCCTCATTCCCGTCCCCGTCGCCTTTCCCGCAGGGAGGGTACGTCTCCATGTCGAGCTCAGCGACAGAACTGGAAATAGAAGTGCCGGCGATTTCGGCTTTATGATAGAATAGGCGCACGAGGGGGGCTTTATGGCAACAGCGCAGTTTCTGCATCTCCATAATCACTCGGAGTACAGCCTGCTCGACGGCGCCTTCAGGATCAAGGACCTGGTCACCGCGGCCCGGGAAATGGAGATGGGTGCCGTTGCGCTGACCGACCATGGAAATCTCTTCGGGTCCATGATGTTTTACTGGGCCGCCGAACTGGCCGGCATCAAGCCGATAATCGGCATGGAAACCTATATCGCCCCCGGCAACGCTGCGCACAAGGACAAGAGATCCGGACCGGGCCAGAACGATCATCTTGTCCTTCTCGTCAAGAACGAGGAGGGGTACCGGAACCTCCTCGAGCTTTCCTCGATCGCCTATCTCGAGGGTTTCTACTACAAGCCCCGCATCGATTTCGATCTTCTGGAACGCTTCAGCGGTGGATTGATCGGTCTCAGCGGATGCCTGCAGGGAGGCCTGTCAAAACGCCTCCGGTCGGGCCGGCGGGACGAGGCGAAGGTCTTGGCGGAGCGGTTCGCCACGATCTTCGGCAGGGATGACTTCTTTGTCGAGATCCAGAATCACGGCATCCCGGAAGAGATAGAAGTCATGCCGAAGCTGGTGGAGCTGGCGCACGAGATGGGACTGCCGATCGTCGCGACCAACGATTGCCATTTCTGGCATGCGGAGGATCATGAGGCGCACGACGTCCTGCTCTGTCTGCAGACGGGAAGGGATCTCGAGGATTCGAGCAGGGTGCTTCGCTCCAATCCCGAAACCTATTTTAAATCCCCCGCACAGATGACGACGCTGTTCGCCGACTATCCCGAGGCGATTGCGGCAACCCACGAAATTGCCGGTAAGTGTAATTTCAAGCTGTGGAAGAAGGAGAACCATCTGCCCAGTTTTCCGATACCCGAGCCGTTCAAAAGCGCAGAGGAGCACCTCGAACAGCTCGTCGTGGAACATCTCCCCGCGCGCGTGCCGGCGGTCACCGACGACGTGCGGCAGCGTATCGAGTACGAACTCGACGTGATCTCGCGCATGGGATTCGCGGGGTATTTCCTGATCGTGTGGGATATCGTGCACCACGCGCGCGAGATAGGCATACCCGTCGGACCCGGTAGGGGATCGGCAGCTGGAAGTCTTGTCTGCTATGCGCTCGGGATCACCTCGATCAATCCGCTCGAGAACGGACTTCTGTTCGAGCGGCTCCTCAATCCCGAACGTGTCTCGATGCCCGACATCGATATCGATTTCTGTGACGAGCGCCGGCAGGAGGTTATCGATTACGTTGTCAAGAAGTACGGCAAGGAAAACGTATGTCAGATTATCACGTTCGGCCGGATGGCCGCACGGGCGGTGGTCCGGGATGTCGGGCGCGTGTTGAAGATACCATACGCCGAGGTCGATAAGCTTGCCAAGATGATACCCTCACAGCCCGGGACGACACTCTCTAAGGCCCTCTCCTCGGTACCCGAGCTGAAAAACCGCTATGACAGCGATGCAACGGTGAAACGGCTCATCGATCTCTCCCTTTCGCTCGAAGGTCTCGCCCGGCACGCTTCCACGCATGCCGCCGGGCTCGTCATCACCCCTTCGCGTCTCCTCGAGCACGTGCCCCTCTTCCGTTCAAACAGGGGCGAGGTGACGACGCAGTACGAGATGAAGATTCTCGAGCGCATCGGAATACTGAAGATCGACATCCTCGGGCTCAAGACCCTTTCGCACATCGACAAGACGCTCGAACTCATCAGCCGGCACGAGGGAGTGGAGATCTCGATGGACGATATACTCCTCGACGATGAGGAAACGTTCCAACTCCTCAAGGAAGGTCGCACGATCAGCGTATTCCAGCTCGAGAGCGCCGGGATGCGTGATCTACTGAGGAGGATCGAGCCCTCCACATTCGGTGATGTAACTGCGGTGAATGCCCTCTATCGTCCGGGACCGTTGGGAAGCGACATGGTATCGGACTTTATCGAATGCAAGCATGGTCGCAAAGCCATCGAATACGAGCATCCGCTTCTCGAGCCGATCCTGCGGGAGACGTACGGGGTGATACTGTACCAGGAGCAGGTCATGCGCATCGCGAGCGAACTGGCCGGCTTCACCCTCGGCCAGGCGGATCTGCTCAGGCGAGCGATGAGCAAGAAGAAGAAAGCGGCGATGGAGCGACAGCGTGAGCGCTTCATGAAGGGAGCCGTGGAACGGGGCATACCGAAGAAAAAGGCTCAATCGATCTTCGACCTCATTACCTTCTTCTCCGGATACGGCTTCAACAAATCCCATTCCGCCGCCTATGCCGTCGTCTCGATGCAGACCGCATACCTCAAGGCGCACTATCCGGCCGCTTTCATGGCGGCCGCGATGACCTGTGATATGGGCGATACGAGCAGACTCTTGATACTTCTCGACGAGTGCAGGAGCATGGGACTGTTCGTGCATCCACCCGACATCAACTCCGGCGGTGTCGAGTTCGGTATGGCGAACGGTGAGATCACTGACGGCCTGGCGGCAATCCCGAACGT
>CBFCXB010000113.1:0-7489 GCA_965601905.1 uncultured bacterium
CGTTTTTTCGAGGGCGGGAGTGGAGCGGTTCAAAGATTGGAGAAAACGCTCGGCGATCGGTACGATATCCTCCTTGCGCTCGCGGAGCGGCGGTATCGTGATGGGAAATACGTTCAGCCGGTAGAAGAGATCCTCGCGGAACTGTCCCGCGCTCGTCAAATCCTCGAGGTTCCGGTTCGTGGCGGTGATGATCCGTACATCCACGCGGACCGGCTTCGGGCTGCCCAGAGGCAGGAACTCGCCGTTCTCGATCGCCCTGAGCAGCTTGGCCTGGAGGCCGAGGTGAAGCTCGCCGATCTCGTCGAGAAAGAGGCTTCCGCCGTCCGCCAGCCTGAACTGCCCGGCCTTTCGCTGGACGGCGCCGGTAAATGCTCCTCGCTCGAACCCGAAGAGTTCCGCCTCGAGGAGGTTCTCCGGCACCGCGGCGCAGTTGATCACGACGAACGGTTTTTGCGCCCGAGCGCTACAGCGATGAATCTCGTTGGCGACGAGTTCCTTGCCCGTCCCGCTCTCTCCCTGGATCAGGACGGGGCTGTCCGTCGGGGCCACCTTCGCGATCATCTCGCGCACCGTCGTCATCGCCTTCGATACGCCGATGATTATTCCGGACGCCGCCCGCTCCGATATCTTCTCCCGGAGGGCTATGTTCTCCATCATGAGGTCGCGGCGTTCCTGGATACGCCTCAGCAGGAGCACGACCTCTTCCATCTGGAACGGCTTGATCAGGTATTCGTATGCTCCTTCCTTCATCGCCTCGACCGCCGTTGGGGCACTAGCGTAGGCGGTCATAACAACGAAATCGGTGTGGGGTGAGATCTGTTTTGTACGCTTCAGAAGCTCCAGGCCGTCCATCCCGCCGAGGCGGAGGTCGCAGAGAACGATGTCGATCTCTCCCCTCTCTATGTGAGGAAGCGCCGCTTCGGCGCTCTCCAAGGCCGTCACATCGTGTCCTTCCCTCGATATCCGGTCGGAGACAAGTTGCGTTATCTTCGTCTCGTCGTCCACTACGAGAATTCTACTCATTCCCTTCTCCCGTTTTGTGCTTCGCCGGAAGCGTCACCGTCACCGTCGTACCGGCGCCGGTCCGGCTCATGATGGCCGCCTCGCCGCCGTGATCCTCGACGATGCGCCTCACGATGGCGAGGCCGAGCCCGCTTCCCGTCGGCTTGGTGGTGTAGAACGGTTCGAATATCTTCTCGAGTTCTCTATCGGGGATACCGCTCCCCGTATCCGCGAAATCGATCCGGTAGCGATCGTCACGAAGCGTGATCGTCACGGTGATCGTGCCCCCTTCCGGCGTCGATTGCTCCGCATTGAGAAGGATGTTGAGGAACGCCTGCTGTAGTTTCTTCTCCTCACCGTGAAACGGCGCCTCGGGTATGGAGTATTGTTCGATGAGTCCGATTCCCGCCGTTTCGATCGATTCGCGCACGAGGCGCACGCTTCGCCGAAGGGTGGTGACGAGATCCATTCTATCGCGCCGCATCGGTTCGTCCCGCGCGAAGAGCAGGTAATCGGTCAGTATGGCGTCGAGCCGGTCGACCTCCTCGATGATGAAGTCGTCGATCTCGCGGACCTGGTCGGAATTCGTCTCTTTCAGTTTCTCGGCGGATGTTCTGATAATGAAGAGCGGATTGCGAATCTCGTGTGCGATGCCGGCGGCCATCCGTCCCATCGAGGAGAGCGTTTCCGATCTCATCAACGATTCACGCGCCCTGATGAGAGATCCCGTGGCCTTTAGGACGAACCACGTGAACAGCGCGATCCCGATTATCGAGATAGCGGTTGCGGCGATCAGCACGGTCCTCAGTTCCTCGAGTCCCCCGAGGAAATCCGCGCTCGCCTCGACGGCCGCTACGGCGCCGGCCGCGGACTCGTGCAGCGGCAGGGGAGCGTATCCGGCCATCATGTATGTTCCGTCCGGCGCCCGGTAAAGGCTCGTGGCGGCGGGAGCACCTTCGAGGGCCGTGATGATCGCCGGAAAGTCCATGTCCCAGTGCGGGTAGAGCTCCCCCGGGGGGAAGAGGTCCGGATGCAGGGCGAGGAGTATTATTCCGTCCTCCCTCACGGCGAGGATGTTGGCGAGATCGAATTCCGTGTTCAATCCACGCAGCCGTGCGATGAAGGTGTCGGGGATGGCCGGTGTCAGGAGATCCGGTTCTCGATCCGCCACCTGCGCCGCGTCCATTTCGAGAGAGACGAGTGAGGCGAGGGTTACGAGGCGAAGGGTGAAATCAGTGCTGAGCCGCTCCCGCGTCAGACGGTAGTGATACCAGTTGATGGCGAGGAATACCGTGACAAGGAGTGCGATGGCGAGGATCATCCACCCGCTTCGAAAAAGGGCCGCTGAACCTGAATCTTTCATCTTTAACGACGGGTTGTACACCGGAACCGGAGGATACGGCTCTTCGCCTGTCTGTTCAAGTGTTTTGTCCGTTTACCGATCGGTATCGCGTGCCCTGGTGTTCCCTTCGGTGGTTCCCTGTTACCCTCGCCCGGCGGACTTACTCGATCGAATGGAGCTTTCTCAGCGCAATTTTACGCCAGAGTGGATCTGAGGCGGCCTCCTTGAATTTCTCCCGTGCCTCGGCCGGTTTCCCCGATTTGAGGAGCGCCTCGCCCCACTGGTAATAGAGTCCCCCCGAACCGGGAAACTCGGCGAGCCCTTCCTCGACCACCGTTTTTGCATCTTTCAGCATCCCGCCCTCCACGAGAAGCCGGCTCAACGAGTTGTACGCCTTCTTGCGTTCGCTCCGGGGAATCCCCCGCAGTGCGAGAGCCTTCCGGTACTGCCCGATAGCCTCGCGGGGGCGTTTCATCTCGTCGAGAAGGGCGGCGATGCTGAGCCGGGCCAGTGGTTCGTCCGGTTTCGAGCGAATGGCGCTCCGGTAATGGTGGAGCGCCTTATCAAGTGCGGCTCCTTTGTAGTGAATCCATCCGATGTGGAGATGCGCAGAGTAATTCCCGGGATTCCGCGTAATTACATCTTCAAAGGCCTCCCTCGCCTGCGATAGTTTACCCTGTTCGTAGTACAGCGTGCCGAGAAGGTAGCGGGCCCGTTCAAGATCTCCCGCGCGTTTCAGGTACGTTTCCGCTTCGCTCCGGTGCCCCAGCTCCTTGTCCGCTTCTCCGAGGAGGAGGTAGTGGCGGCCGTCAGCCGCCCCGGCGGCGTCGGCGGCGAGCATCCTGGATCGGAGCGCCTGCCATTTCCCCGCACGGGCAAGCATCGTTCCCACCTGGAACGCAGCGTCGGCGTCCGCGGGATCGAGTATCGCGATCCGTTCCCAGAGATTCGCCGAAGCGTCACGGTTGCCCATCGCGGCGTAGATGTCTGCGAGAAGTCGCAGCCCCTCGATATTGTCCCGGTCTCGCTCCACGAGTTCTTTTAACAGTGTGGCGGCGCCCTCGAGGTCGTCATTGACGGCGAGAAGCTTGGCATCGACGATCACCTCGCCGCCGGAGGGCGGCACCGCCGGCTCGGCTGCGGGTTTCTCCACACTCACCGGGCGTTTGGCGCAGCCGCCGCAGAGGACGGCGGCACAGATCGAAACGATCGCCATGGTTCGTACCCATCTGATTGCATTGCCCATTTTCTGCATCGTGCCTCTTTCCATTGCATGATGCCCTTGGTATCGTCGTTTATCGATAAATAACAGTTAATGAAAGAGTTGTGTCAAGCATAAAGGGCTGGAACTCGATGCCGTAACGTTGTATATTGTTCAACGCGTTGCGCATGTGGGCCCGAAGGGGGCGGGCGCGAAACGAGTGGCAGACTGCGTGGAGTTCGACAATGCGGATATGCATGCCGATTCGTCCGGCGATACTGGTCGTGCTCATTGGGTGCGTGATTTTCTGCTTCGGATGTTCTGACGGGGAGGGTGGGAAGGAGAGGGAGGACCTTCGGGAGCGTCTCACCATTATCTACGCGAGCGATCTGCTCGGGAAGGTGCGTTCCTGCGGATGCGTCGTTAAGGATATGGGAGGATTGGGGCGGAGGGTCAGTTATACCGAGAATGTCCGGGGGAGCGTCCGTAATCTCCTCGTTCTCGACGCGGGAGACGCCTTCGGACTCGATCTCTCCTACTCGCAGGCCGAGGCGGAACTGACCATCGACGCATACGAGTTTATGGGGCTCGATGTTTTCACACCGGGCGAGACCGATTACATCTTCGGACTCGATCTTCTGAAAAATCTGGCCGACCGGGTCACATTCGACATAGTCGCGGCGAATGTCCTCGATCCCGCGACCGGCGAGCCTGTATTCGGACATCGATACGTGGAGCGGAAGCTGAAGGGCGGTGTTACGGTCGGCATCACCGGGTTACTCGATGATACGATCCGTTTCCCTGGTTACATAGATACGTCGCATTTCATCGTCGCCCCGCCGGAGGAGACGCTCCGTGGTGTGCTTGCATCGATGAATCGGGAGACGGATATTCAAATATTGCTCAGCCATATGGGACTCGAACGCTCCCGCATGCTGGCCGAGCAGTTCGGGGAACTCGATTTGATCATCGTCGGTCACGGCAAGCCGATCACCAAGAAGACCGAAAAGGTGGGGAATACGGTGCTCCTTGCAGCCGGCGGTCTTGGCCAGTACATCGGACGGTGCGATCTCTACGTGACCGATACGGGGAAGTTCCAGCTCGCCCGCATGAAGATCGAGCCCCTCGTTGACGAGATACCGATCCACGAAGATGTCAAGATGATGTTCAAAAGCTACGGGGTGCCGCTGACCGACAAGGAGATGGAAAAGTGATCGTGACCCGGATGCCGTCGATTATGCTAACCCTCTGTAAAACTGCAAGTTCAAAATATGGTTGACATCACCGGATATGAATATTACTTTTCAACGGTACATACATGTACACTGATTTTTTTCAGTTCGGCACTATACGGTTTAGGGAGGGATTCCGGAACTTTCACAAAGGAGTTAGTGTATGTCCAAATCATTGACGATCTTATTGATCACCGTTTTTCTCGCGTCACTTCTTGCGGGCTGCGGCGGCAGGGTCGAGGAGAACTACGTAATGACGACCGTCAGGGAAGCGTCGCGCGGCAAACTGCTGACCGCGGGATTCAAGTACGGTTTCGATACTCCCGATTTCGTGGCCGCGCACGGTAACATGGCGCTCGTTCGTGAGGGCAACCTCATCGAGTTCTTTACCGGCGAGGATATCGAGAGCAAACTCGAGCGTGTGACCGGACGCCGGTTCACCGTGGCCGCGCGGAAACTCTACAGCCCCCGGATCCATTTCACCGTTGATTTCATGGTGGCAGGCGGCGACACGATTACGGTCGGCGAACCGTACAATGCGGCCTTCCCGGCGCTCCTCAGGACGATCGAGGAAGAGAATTTCAAGGAAGTCGATGTATCCAGGATCGGTCCATCCACCACGGCCCTCAAGGATATCTTCAATACCAAGTTTCTGCTCGGCGGCGCCCGTGTCGGTTGGGAGGAAGTGGAGTGGATGGGCGAAAAAATGATGGCGTTCACGCTCAATCTCGACAACGTCCGCTTCATCGTAGACGATCCGAGCGATTCAATGGCGCTGGTGCTGAAGGCGCTGTTGAATGAGAACATCTACTTCGACGGCGGCATCGCGTACGGTGACCGGCCGCCCACTTCAACGAGGAGTTACCGCACGAGGACGAAGATCGGCGGTAAGGTAACGATCGATTTTATCCGGTACGGCGGGCAGATCGCGATCACGCCGATCTAAGTCAGGACCGTTGAAAAACGAGATGGTTGTGCGGCCCTCACGGGTCGCACTTTTTTTGCCCGTGCAGGTGTGAACCGCCTCGATTCCACTTGACCGGATAATGAATGGTGAATTAGGTTTAGTACGATTCAAGGCGTGGACTAGACGGGAGGGATGCGGATGCAAGCCGGCATTAAGGTGGGGGACAGGATCGATCGGGTGGTGGTGGTCGCTAAAAAGGTCAGGCGGAATTTTACGGGCGGCACATTTCTCCTCTTTCAATTCTCCGATAAAGATGGCTCGATGAAGGGGATCATGTGGGATCCTCCAGTCGAAGTGGAGGAATCCGTGCGCGCAAACGACGTCGTCCACATAACGGGGGAAGTCCAGGAGTACCAGGGCTCGCTTCAGATCAAGGTGGGCGCCATGGAAAAAATGGACGCGGACGAGTACAGCCCATCCCTCTTTCTGCCTGTTTCGGAACGGGACGTCGAGGAGATATACCTTACCATTCTCAGGCGTATCGAGGAGATAGATAACGAGGATCTCAGGAATCTGCTGAATACGATATTCGGCAATGCCGAATTCAAGAAAAATTTCCTGAGGGCTCCCGCGGCCAAAGGGTGGCACCATTCGCATATCGGAGGGCTTGCCGAGCATGTACACGATATGGCTCAGTTCGCCCTGCGCGCCTCGGAGATCTATCCGGAAGTCGACCGTGACGTGCTCGTCGCCGGCATTCTCCTTCACGATCTCGGAAAGATCCGGGAGCTGTCGGTGACGAATCATATCGATTATTCGGACAGGGGGCGCTTGCTCGGGCACATCACCATGGGGATCGAGTTTCTCGACGAGTACCTGCGCGGCTTGGAGCAATTCCCGTGGGAACTGGAACTTCATCTCAAGCACATGATTCTCAGCCACCATGGTTCTCTCGAGAACGGCTCGCCGGTCCTGCCCATGACCGTCGAAGCACTCCTGCTGCACTACATCGACAATCTCGATGCCCAGGTACGGGGGACGTTGCAGGTGCTCGATCAGGGCGGCGGGGGAAACTGGACCGAGTACGTGCGATTGCTCGATCGTTTCATCTACCGGGGAGCGGGGGATGGACCCCCGGATGAACGTGGAAGGGGAGGATGACATGGATAGGTTTCCCGCCTGGGTCGAGATCGATCTCGATGCCATGAAGTGGAACATCGATCGCATAAGGAGCTTGGTCGCGCCGGGATGCAGGATCCTTCTCGTGGTGAAGGCCGATGCGTACGGGCACGGGGCGGTGCGGGTATCGCGCTTCGCCGAGGAATGCAATGTCCAAATGCTCGGCGTGGCGACCCTCGACGAGGGCAAGGAACTGAGGAAGGCGGGGATCACGCTGCCGATCCTGATCCTCAGTCCCGTTCTCGAGGAGGAGCTCGACGGGGTCCTCGACAACGATCTGGCCGTCGCGGTTTCGACCTGTGAATTCGCCGAGGCCGCCTCGCTCGCCGCCAGGCGGAAGGGGAAACCGTGCCCGGTGCATCTGGAGGTCGACACCGGTATGGGACGGGCCGGTTTGCCGCAGGAGGACGCCGCGCGGCAGATCGAGAGGATCACCGCCTTCGACGGCCTCCGTCTCGACGGGCTTTTCACCCATTTCCCCGCATCGGACATCGACTTCGATTTCACCGGGGACCAGATCGCGGGATTTACCGATATCGTTGAAACGCTTGAGCGGTCGGGGATCACATTCGAATACGTCCACTGTGCGAACAGCGCCGCGGTGCTCAATTTCCCCTCCTCGCATT
>CBFCXB010000114.1:0-7434 GCA_965601905.1 uncultured bacterium
ACATCGCCTCAAACGTCGTGGACGGTATAAAGGCCCGGTCCTTGTCGCGCCGCCCGTAGCTCGAGTTCTGCACCTTGTCGATCAACACGCCGATGACGCGGAAGGGAACGCCGTCGAGGTAGACGAACTCGCCGACGGCCTCGGTATCCTCGCCGAAGAGGAAATCCTTTATCTCGTCGCCGAGAAAGATAACGCGCCGCTTCTCCGCCATGTCCCTCTCGTTGATGAACCGGCCGCCTGGGCGCGGTATCGTGTTGCGCATATCCCAGTAGTGGGGGGGGACACCCGTCACGAGGGGGCTCTTCACCTGTTTGCCGTAACGCACATAGGCGTCCCAGTTGGTGTATTCCTCGCTGACGTACTTCATCTCGGGTATCTCGCTCCGCAGGAGCTCGACATCCGACTTCCGCAGCCTGATCCGCCGGTCGACGCCGAATCCCTCGTACGGCTTTGTCGTCGTGCCGGGGAATACGATTATGATGTTGTCGCCGATCCCGCGGAAGTTCGAGATGTTCTGCCGTTTCGTGCTGGTTCCCACGGCCATCATGATCACCACGGCGGCCGTCCCCCAGACGATCCCGAATATCGTCAGGGTCGTGCGTTTCTTCTGCGCGCGCATGTCGCGCCAGAACTCGCCGAACATCGAGAAGAGATAGACAATATTGACGAATAACGATTTCATGGCGATTGGCCGGTCATTAGATTTTCTTCTGCGGTTTCTCGAGTATCTTCCGCCCCTCCGCAAGCCCTGATTTCACCTCGACACGTATCGCATCGGACAGGCCCGCCTCGATCAGCACCTTCTCGCGCTCACCGCCTGCGCCCGGCACCTCGACGTAGACGGAATCGCCGGCGAAGTAGACAACGCGCTCCGGGATGGTGAGCACATCGCGCACCTCGTTGATGATGATGTCGGCATTGGCCGAGTACCCGGCGCGGAGGAGCGCGATCTCCGTGTCCTCGATAGATATCTCGACGGGGAACATCCGCGAGTTGCTCTCCTCCTTCGCCTTGAGCGAGATCTTCTCGAGCATCCCCGGCAGCTCCTTGTCGGGCAGCGCGCCGATCTTGATCTTGACCGGCATCCCGATTTCGAGCTTGCCCACGTCGATCTCGTCCACCGTTCCCTTGAAGACGAGGCTGTCCATGTCGGCGAGTGTCATCAGCACGGTCCCCGCCTGGTATGAGGTGAGCGGCACTACGGGATCGCCGATATTCACGTTCTTCTCGAGAATATAGCCTCCGATCGGCGCCTTGATGACCGACTCGATCTGTTTGCCGGCGATCCGCACCTTTCCCTTCTCGAGGAGCTCGAGATACTCCCCGCTGATCTTGAACTGGAGGGCGGCCTGCTCGTACTCCTTCTCGGCCTGCTCGAACTCGCGATCGGAAACGAGACCGCGGTCGAGGAGATCCCTGCTGCGCTTGAGGTTCTTCTCGGCATTGCGGAGGCTGATCCCGTCCATCTCGATCTGACGCTTGGCCTGCACCAGCTCGAGCGGGGTCGGATCGGGCCGCACCTCGAGGAGCGGCTCCCCCGCCCGCACCCGGTCCCCCGGTTCCTTGAATATCTTCTCGACGACACCGGAGACCTTGGACTTCACCGAGATCTCGTTCCGCGGGACGATCGAGCCCACGGCGAGGGCCTTCTCGATCACATCCCCCTGTTCGACCTCGACCGTGTCGCCGAGGTCATCGGCGCCGTTGCCGCTGCGTTTCATAAGGATTACGCCGGCCCCGATCGCGACGACCACAACGACGATCACGATCCAGACGACCCGCTTCCTGCTCTTCTTTCTCTTGTTCATCATTTCTCCCCGGCCGTGCAAAGGATTCTACGGTGTCAATAAACGATTTTGCCGCTCCACGTTACAGTCCAATACCACCGTGCACTATGCGCCCCTCCCTACACGAGGCTACATGTATGATTACGGTAAAAAGCCGCCCCTTGTTACATGGTTTACCGGCCCCTGGGGGGTGCCGACGATCGCGTTATTCCCTGCCCGGCATCTCCGATACGCCGCCGCTGTTCTCGTTGGCCACGGCCAGGTCTATGATACCGTCGCCGTCGAGATCGGCCGTCTGCACGGAGCGCCGGCTGTCGCCGGCTATTTTTGTGACCCGGTCATATTGTACAGTGCGCGCCACGCCTCGATCTTACCGCGCAGCTCGTCCTTGTCCTCATCGTCCGGTACGACGGCGAGGTAACGCTCGTAACTCTCAAGGGCGTTCTTGTAGAAGGTCGCTTCCTCGTAGAGACGTCCCAGTTCCTTGTATGCCCAGGGCATGTCACGGCGCACCCGCGCCTCGTCCATTTTACGCAGCTTCTCCAGGGTGAGCGTCATCTGGGAAGCATCGTCCAACTGGCGGTACGCCTGGTATATCACCGTCTGGAGCGCAAAATCATCGGGGCGCACCTGCGCGACCTTCTTGAGGTAGGTAAGGGCGTCGTAGGGGCGCTTCGCGTTCAGGTAAAACGTCCCCCTCTGAAAGTTCATCTCCACATCGGACATGATCTTCCCGAGCGCCGGCGTCTCGATGATCGCGATTCCCGCCTCAACCTTGTCCTGCACGGCGAGGATATTCGCGAGCTGGAAGAATGCCCGCAGGTAGGCGCCGTCCAGACGGTACGCCTGAACGAGCGCTTCACTGCTCTTCGATCCTTCCCCCTTGAATCCCCGTGCCACGCCGAGGGTGAAGAAGAGGCCCGGATCCTGCGTGTACGATTGCACGAGCTTCTCGTAGAGCGCCTCGGCCGCATCATAATGCCCGGTGATGAGGGAATCCTCCGCCTCCATCATCATGGTCCATTTCTCGAAGACGGGCGGTTGGAGCTTCTCGGGCTCACGCAGTCCCTCGGCTATGACGCCGCCGAAGAACCTGATATCCATAGGATTCTCGCCCGAAGCCGTCGCGAGGTGGATCGTGGCAATGCGGGTCCTGACATTCTTGCTCCTGATGTCCCTGACAAATTGAAGCATCGACCGGGTGCCCGTCTGGTAGAGCGGATCGAGCGACTTCTTGCCGAGGAAATAGCCGAGATCGATATCGAGTATCACCTCGTCATCCCCCGCCTCGAAATCGTCGAGGGTGGTGATCGTTATGGGAATCCCCATCAGCGTCCCCGTGATGTGCTTGTCGGTGGAAACGAGATCGTTCAGTTCATAATCCGGAAATCCCCTTCGGGTCATCAGGAAGTCCTTGTAGTTCTCGAGCGGGAGCTGTCCGACCGAAATCTTTGCCGGAATCACCCATATCACCCGTTTGAAGAGACCGGCACCGTATCCGATATTCACGATACCGCGCGATTCGATATACGAAGCGATCTTGTCCAGCACCTCGACGTTCCCCTGCCTTAGATGGTCCCCGGCGTTTTTCATGCTCTCCTGCATGGAAGCGGGGAACACCTGTATGTCGTCGGCGATGTCGATGTGAACCAGCGCATCGACCTCGGCCTTCGCCAGGACCCAGGCCCGCAGCGCGTCTACATTGGACTCGACCGTCTCGACCTTCTTGAGCGGCTCCCTGCCCGCGATGGGTGACTTACCGCCGCCGCAACCGGCGACAAGGAGCAGGGCGACGAGCATAAACAGGACAGGCAGCGACAACCGGAAAACGGCGGCGGCCCTTTTCCGGGCAGCATGAGTATTTCTCGTAAGCATGATCTACTCTCCATTCCACAAACAACAGTATGGAAACAACGTCAAAGTCCCATCGATAGTACGACGTTCGGGCGATGATGTCAATCGATCGCGTGGAGAGACCTCGGAGAGGCGATGCGCACCGTATGGGCCTCCCACCGGGACCGCGGCCGAACGGCGTACGGGCACACGCCCGGGGCCGCGGCCGAACGGCGTATGCACTCCCGCCCGGGACCGCGGCCGAACGGCGTACGGGCACCCTCTCGAAGCCGTCGAGGCGGCCGGACTGCTTGACACATCGAGGGCCTGAATAGTATGTATTCAAAAGAGCACCCGCGCGGCGTCATCGCGAGCGCTGCATATCATGCACACTACACGCACCTCGCCCACCGGGGATGGACGGCGAGGACCGATACGGGGGATACATTGATGCTGAAAGACCTGCTATGGCCGAACGAAGCGAAGATCATCCTGCTCGTCATGGACGGGCTCGGCGGGATCAGAAACGCCGAATTCCCGAAGACCGCCCTCGAGGCGGCCCGCACGCCCAATCTCGAGGCGCTCGCCAGGAAGAGCGCCTGCGGGAGGAGCCTGCCCATCTCGATCGGCATTACGCCGGGGAGCGGCCCCGCCCATTTTGCCTTGTTCGGGTACGATCCGCTCGCGCCGGAGAACGACGTGGGGAGGGGTGTGCTCGAGGTGACGGGTACCGGATTCGATCTCGAGGAAAACGACATAGCCATCAGGGGCAACTTCGCGAATGTCGACACGGACGGCGTCCTGACCGACCGGCGCGCCGGGCGCCTCCCCCACGAGGAGTGCATCCGCCTCTGCCGGAAACTCGGCGAGAAGATCCGCCATATTGACGACATCGAGATCATCGTCATGCCGGTGCGCGAGTACCGGTTCGGCGTGGTGCTCCGGGGGGAGGGGCTGTCCCCCGAGGTCGACGAGACGGATCCCCAGCTCACCGGTAAAAAACCGCTCTCGCCGCACGCCCGCACGCGTGAGGCGGAGCGTACGGCGCGGATCATCGAGGAATTCATTCGCCAGGCGAACGCCGCCCTCTCCGGTGAGGAGCGTGCCAACGCGGTCCTGATGCGCGGTATCTCGCGCAGGCCCGCGATCGAACCGTTCGCGGACCGGTACGGCCTCACCGCCGCGGCCGTCGCCGCCTACCCGCTCTACCGGGGTGTAGCGAAGTTGTGCGGCATGGATCTCGTCGATACCGGTTTCACCGTCAAGGAAGAGTTCGAGGCGGTCGCCTCCATATACGGCGGACGGAACGATTTCTTCTTCATTCACATCAAGAAGACCGACTCGTACGGCGAGGACGGCAATCTGGAGGGGAAGGCCGGCGTCATCGAGGAGGTCGATGCCCACCTGCCGATTCTTCTCGGGCTGGAACCGGACGTGCTGATCGTCACGGGCGACCATTCCACGCCGTGCGCGTTGAAGAGCCACTCGTGGCATCCCGTGCCGCTCCTCGTGCATTCACGCCACTGCGGGGTCGATGCGGCCGAGGCTTTTTCGGAGGTCGAATGCGATCGTGGCTCGCTCGGCATAATGCCGGCCAACACAATCATCGAGCTCGCGCCCGCCAACGCGGGACGCCTGAAAAAACACGGGGCGTAAAGCAAGCGGCCCGGCCGCCGATCAGCGTGACCGGGCGCACCGTGGAGAGACGCCGGTATTGTCCTGGATTGTCCTGGGTGGAGAGACGCCGGCATCTTCCGGTATTGTAAAATGCATCAACCGCCCGCCGTCAGGCGGAACGTCCCCGCGATCCGCTCGAGGATCTCCATGTTCCGCTGCTCCTGCTCCTCCAATCCGCTCGCATCCGTCTGGAGCTGGATCGCGTAGAGGTGTCCATTGCGGATGTGCATGCTCCATGTCCAGATTCCCGAGTTCACCGGCATCGTCCCCGAGCTGACCCGGAAGGTGCCGAACGCCGCGGGCTCATCCGATCCACCGATATCGAGTGTTTTCGTCCCGGCGATCTCCATCGAGAGGACACCCTTGTTGGCCTCGATATAGCGGATCACCCGGTCCTTGACATCCTGCACCAGCAGTTCGCTCCTGCCGGTGGGACTCCAGTGCACCTCGATCTCCATCTTGCCGTTATCCGTATTCCATACCCACTTGATCCGCCCTCCCTTCCCCTCTGCGCCACCGTCATCGATCTCGAATCCCTCGGGTAGACCGAACGCGAAATTCGGTTGGAGCACCTTTGCAATCTCGTTCCGGTACACGGCCCGCACGTTGAACGGGAGGAGATTCTGCTGGAGATATCCTTCCGTGCCGGCCACCTTCATCGTCAGGATCACGGCATTGAGATAACCTCCCGCCCGTATCTCATCGCGGCACTGACTCCGCAGCGTCTCGATGTAGCCGCGGCACGTCGCGAGCAGTGTGGACTCAGAGACCATCCCCTGTGACGGCACGACATACCGGAGATCCATACCTCCGAGGCGGAGCAGCGTCGCCGCCCAGTTGTCGTAATCGGCGCTATTGTCTCCGAGGTTCAAATGGTACCCCTCGGCGGCGAGTCCGCCGGTAAAGACGACTCCATCCCGTGGAACGGTAACAACGCAGTCGCCCGCCGTGTGTCCCGGGCCGAAGTGCCGAAGCACGACATCGACGCCGCCCAGGTCGATTCTCAACTCGTCCTCGAACGTTGAATCGGGGAGGACGACGGTCACGTCTTTCAACAGCTCGTATGCTTCTTTTTGATACGTCTGGTAGTGCTCGATGTAGAGCGGGGAGTATTTCTCGATGTCGGCGCGGGTCCTCGGATGGCTTATTATGACGGCGCCCTCTTCCTTGAAAACCGCGTTTCCCCATGTATGATCTGGGTGGTAGTGCGTGTTGACGAGGTACCGTACCGGGGCGTCGGTGACCGACCGGATCGCATCGAGAAGCTCCCGCGCAAGCGCCGGTGTGTACCGGGAATCCACAACGAGCACGCCACTGCCTCCCACGACGAACCCGCTATTGGCGCCCAGCCCCTCGACGGCCGCGGGTCCCTTGGCGACAAAGGCGTAGACACGATCCGATATCTTGACGAGCCCGGTTCTCTCGAGGTCGGGAGCGCCGCAGCCCGCAATCCACAGGCTCAACGTGCAGAGCGATACAACGGATAGGGCGAACCGCAATACCCGCGCTGCCGGTGCCGCACGAGCGGATCCCTTGATCGCTCTTGCCGATAACGCGGTGGTTGCGGCACTACCGGTAGTACGCACTCGTTGCATTTTCATTACGTTATTACCTCACTGAAAAACATATCATCATCGTGCACCGATTATATTGTATACTCCTTCAGGCGGCGCCCGTTCCCCTTCCCGCCGAACCGAATCATTCATCCCCTTCAACGCCGACCATGGTCCTCACACCGAACAGAACCAGATCCCCCGCCCGGTAGAGCACCCTGAGCCCCGTTGAGACGGCGCCGGACTCCTCGAGCGTCTGCATATCCGTCGCGGCGGCCAAAAATACCATGCCCGGTTCCTGGCGTATGGCGGCCGCCACGCCGGCGGGATCCGTCAGTGCCGGTCCGAGCGACCGGCCGCCATAGAACAGCAGCCGTGCCGCCTGCACGCGGCGGTTCTGACGGTAATTCCCCAACCGCTCTCCTTCCGGTACCAGCGTGCCGGCCATGACCGCGATCTCCTTGATCGGATCGGTGCTGATACGGTGAAAACGAAGGGGGGTCGCAGCGAGGAGGAGCATGAGGAGACAGAAAAGAGCGACGAGGACCTGGTTGAACGACCAGATCCTGCTCGCGGTGAACTCC
>CBFCXB010000115.1:0-7390 GCA_965601905.1 uncultured bacterium
TCTATCCTTTCTATGACGTCGGATTCGGTTGGGCGCCGGTTAACGGCATATCGATCACGCTGAGACACACGAATCGAGCGATGAACCTCGACAGGCACTATCCGACGCTCTACCTGTTGCAAAAGAGTATCTTGATGACCACCGTCGAGGGAGCAATCTCTTTTTAGTGGAATCCGCAGCGGCGCACTGCTATTTCAACAGAATGATCTTCCGGGTCGTCGTGAATGCGTCTCCCGCCTGCATTCGAACGAAGACGACTCCCGAGGAAACAGAGCCGCCGGTGTCACTCTTTCCGTTCCACGTGACGGAGAAGGTGCCCGCTTCGTAGCGGCGGTCGGCCAACACAGCGACATGTCTTCCATGAACGTCGAAAACATCCAGCCGTACGCGGCTTTCGTCGGACAGGGTGAATCCAATCCTGGTGAGCGGATTGAATGGATTCGGATAGTTGGGAAGGAGCCTGAAGGAGGGCATCGCGATCGTTCCGGGAGAGATCGCTGAGGTGTCGTCCCAGTAGCGCGGGGCGCGTCCGACGTGATCGCCGTGCTCGTACTCCCATACGATTGTCCCCGATTCCGTAACCTCGAAGACGTAGCCGTATATTACCCCCGAGATGAGGGTGTTCCCGTTCGGAAGGCGGAACGCTCCGCCCTGTGAGGCGCCGGCGTACCACGAGTTCGGATCCTCGTAGCGCCAGGCGGGAAGCAACGGGCCGTAGGCGGAATCGGGCTCGATGATGTAATGTCCGGAGCTGTCCATGGGGGAAATGATCTCGTAGACGCTGGAATAATCGTTCGCCGTGCCGTCCCGGTCACCGTTGTTGAATGCGAGCACATTGCCTTCACCCGGCAGCCCGGGATCGATCCAGTTCACGCCGTGAATGACGTGGAACCGGCGATCCGATTCATCAACCCGGTCGTACACCTGGGGATTGCCCCAGCGGTAGATGATGTCGCCTCCCATGCCGCTGTTGCCGCCCGTGTGTCCGGCCGCTTCCTCGGTGGTCGTGCTGTGGTCGATGATATAGAACTCGTCCATCTTGCGCGAAGAGAAGATGATCTGATCGAGCCCTTCTTTGTAGTCGATGGAATTCGTGTGGAGCCAGTCGCCGCTGAGCGTTGTAACCCTGCCATAGTTTATGTCGAGCAACTCGGGGTGATCGGCGATCACGCCGTAATTGGCTTTTGCCGGATCGACGTCCTGGATGAGGTGATCCCAGAGGTGCCATTCCCAGAGCACGGTTCCGCCCGTGGCCCCGGCCGGTTCGATTTCCGCGATCAGCAGCGGCCACATCTCACCCTCGATGCCCTGACGGCCCGCCGCAATGGCCTCCGCCTGCGTTTTTCTCTCCCAGGCGATAACCAGTACGTTACCGTTCGACATCGGTTGGATATCGTGGTGTTGCTGGTACTCGTATGTCGCGTAGGTATAGTCCCAGATTATATTGTCATCGGTGTCGATCCTTTGAATCCTCCCCTCCGAACCGTCCACGTTGAAGTACATGTGTACGGCCTTGCATGCACGAAAGATCGATTCGTCGGGGAACATGTATGCAATGTACGCCCCCCGGGCCGAAGCATGTCAGGTTTTCACGATGACTCCATCCATGTCGATCAGGTAGCTATCGTAGGAAATGGTCGGCGTGAGGAGTGTATACCCCGGAAAGGGCTCTAGCACCACGGCTGGAATTGCAAGTGCTATACAGATGAAGGTGATGAACAGCAGGTTGCGCTTTTACGGTGGCCTCCCTTGTTGCGTGCTGCCGTTGAGAAGCAGCGAACCGATGAACGAACCGATGATCATTCGCTTTCGTCCATTGTATAACATTTGTAACTGATTGTCAAGAAAGGAGTAAATGAAATGCATGGTCGGGCATTTGATTGGATGCCGCTTGGTCGCGGTTGTCCCTTTCATTTATTCCGTCCGCATCGCAATACTTGCACTTACCTTCATTCAAACAGTATATACATCACATGCAGTTCATCGGCCCCATAGATTTAAGGTCGGATTGCATTAATAGGAGGGACAGGGGGAGGGACGGCCAAGGCTCACTGAATCCCAAGAAATTCGAGTATTTCCGTCCCGATATTCATTCCCGTTGGAAAGTCATAATTCGATAACACAATCACGGAATATGATGTTTGAAAATCCAGCGCAACGAATGCGCATATTCCAGGCGCCGCGCCGGCAATTCGATATGTCTTCTCCGGATGATTGAAGGAATCACCGGGGGCGCCTTCGAATCGATGCAAGTAATACCCCGTGTACGCGGGGCTCAACAGCTTGAAGCTCCTTAGCGCCCTGTCAAACTTCAGGAGATCCTCCGCCGTTGAATACCCACCACCGGTCGGCGTGCCCCTCGGCGGCAACGAATACATGTTGTTCCATTCGTAGCCCGTCCCTTCCCGGTCCGCTCTATTCATGTTCGTGTAACCCATGGCGAGGTTCTCAACCGGCCCATCCTTATCGTAGGAATCGGTGTTCGTCATACCAGCGGGCCCGTAAATATTCTTGCGAATATAATCGTAATAGTTTATCCCGCTTACCGTCTCGATTATTGCGCCCGCCACGATGTATCCCGTGTTGCAATGCTGAAAGTTCGTTCCCGGCTCGAAATCGAGGGGAATATCCTTGATAAATTCCATGTATTCCGAGACGCTCCGCAATCGTGTAATATGGTTGAGGAAATGATCGTTCGACCAGTAGTCACCCCAGCCCGAACGCATGTTCAATAAATGCCGAATCGTGACTTTTTCCGCTATCTCACGGGAAAACATATCGAGATACCGCCCGATTGGGTCATCCAGGGAAAGTTTCCCCTGTTCCATCAATTGAGCAATCGCAATGCTCGTAAATACCTTGTTGCACGATCCAAGGTTGAACTTGGTGTCAAGCCTGTTCGAAACTTTGAATCTTTTTGACGCATACCCGTATGCATTTTGAAAAATGGGATTGCCGTCCTTGGCGATCAAAACAGTGCCGGAAAATTCATTTTTCCTTTCCCTTTCGCGGAGATATCGCTCCAACTCTTCCAGATTTGAAAACTTCGCATCCGATTCCGCAGTCGCCTCATTTTCACTCCCACTTTCTTTCGGCGGCTCCCGATCATTCTCGATCTCCCCGTAATTATCAGGTCTGGCACCGGGCATCAAACCCAGTGACGCGATACGATGCGGTTCATCAGGCTCGACCTGTATGATCAGGTTCAACCATGCATCTCTTTTCTCGGCCTTCAGCGCGATACTTATTTTATCGGGTCCGGATTCCGATATGCCGGCAACCGTTAACCGGCCGAACATTGTCTGTGTAGTTTGAAAAATCGCTTTATGGGCAGCAAGGGGGAACGCATCCCTGAAGCCCGGCGCATATTGATTTTCTATATAATCATCGAGATCGAGCAAGCTCGTACCATTCAAGAATGCAATCACTTCTTCTGCCCGTTTGCCGGGCGGCGTTTCAGGCAATTCCCCGGCGGATACCTGCATTGCATAGAGAATTAAAAATAACGGGATTACTCGTTTAGCCAGCGATTTCATATCCTCTCACCTCTTGATGGATGGGTATACCGCCATCCTCGTAGACTTATGCTTTTCTACATAATTAGCAAAGGTTTGTTTCAGATTTATACCTCGACCCAGAAATTCGCCCGTGCCTTCTATTGATATCGCGCCCCGCACTTTTTCTCTTTCCCCCGTCATGTCGGTATTAAATATGCAAAAAGGCCATTCCGGACTCATATGTTCCCAACCGGAGGATTTCTATGTGCAAGCATTATAAGCTATTGGCGTTTATTCTCATTCTCGTTGTTGTTATCGGAATGCCGGCGGCCCGTGCTGATTGGCTGGAAGACGGTGTGGCAATCTGCACGGCGAATGGCGTGCAAGACACCCCCGTCATTATCTCGGATTGTTCCGGCGGGGCGATTATCGCGTGGCGGGACGATCGTGTCATCAATACGGATATCTATGCCCAGCGGGTCGACGCGCTCGGTAATGTTCTGTGGCTCGGCACCGCGATGCCCGTCTGCATCTCTCCCAATTCACAGTCGTATCCCATAAGTATCCCGGACGGTTCCGGCGGGGCGATCATTGCATGGCTGGATGCCCGCAGCGGTAACGTCCCCGAGATATACGCACAGAGGCTCAACAGTGACGGTTACGCGCAATGGACTGTGAATGGAGCGCCCGTCTGCACGGGGCAGATGGGCCTGTCGTTTAGTTGCATGATCGCGGATGGAGTGGGCGGAGCGATCGTCTCCTGGAACGACCGCCGGAATTTCACTTACGACGTCTTCGCCCAGAGAATCGGATCGGATGGGACCGTCCAGTGGACCGTGAACGGTGTGGCCGTCTGTGTGGCCCTGGGGCACCAGGAGTCCACCGCGCTCGCTTCCGACGGCGCGGGTGGAGCGATCGTCGCGTGGCAGGACAGCCGCAACGGCGCCTCCGACATCTATGCCCAGAGTCTCGACGCATCGGGCAGCGCCCGTTGGGCGGCGGATGGAATCGTTGTCTGCAATGCCGGACAAACCCAGACATCCCCGCGCAGTATACCCGACGGCGCCGGGGGGGCGATCATCGCGTGGACGGACAGCCGCAATGCACTCGATTACGACATCTTCGCCCAGAGGATCGATGCGGACGGTAATCTCCTGTGGGCGCCGGGAGGGGTGGCCGTATGCGCGACAATGTACAACCAGACCGGCTGCCGTATCGTCCCGGCCGGGTCGGCGGGCGAAGCGATTGTCGCGTGGATCGATTATCGCGGCGGCGGCGGCGGCGTTTCCGATATCTACGCCCAGAAAATCGATGCAAGCGGAAATCCCCTGTGGACCCCGAACGGGGTCGTTGTCTGCGGAGCGGCGGGTGACCAGCTCAATGTTCAACTCATCTCGAATGGATCGGGGGGAGCGGTCGCGGTGTGGGATGATGGGCGCGGCGGCACCGGTCCCCGTGATCTGTACGCCCAGCGCATCGATGCGGATGGCACCGTCGGCTGGATGGCGGATGGAGAGGCCATCTGCCGCGCCGCGGGAGACCAGACGACACCATGGATCACCCCCGACGGATACGGCGGCGCATGCATCGCATGGCGGGATGAGCGAAGCGGCCTGGCCGATATCTATAGCCAGAGAATCGATTATGCGGGGCATATCGGCACGGCGACGATGCTGCAGAGCTTCTCGAGCGCTTTGAGCGGGTCCGCCATCGAACTGGAATGGACGCTTTCCGAGGTGGGAGAGGATATCGAATTCTTCATGTTGCGGGCGAGCGAGCCTTCGATGATATTCCGTGAAATTTCACCGGCCGGTCTACACGAAGTCGGAATGTCATTTTCATTCATCGATTCAGAGTGCGAACCGGGCGTGACGTACCACTACCGCGTCGATGTTCGTGACGGCGTCGAGTGGAAGGTTCTCTTCGAAACCGGACCGATCACAATCCCGGCGATGGCGCTTACCCTCTACCAGAATCTTCCCAATCCATTCAATCCCTCTACGACGATCGGGTTCTATGTGCCGGAGCGGTGCAGGGTCACCCTCGATGTATACAGCGTCAGCGGTGAGCATATCGAGCGGCTCATCGACAGGAGCAGGGAAAAAGGCTCGTATACGACTGTTTGGAATGGGTGCGGTTCGGGGGGCCGCCGCGCGGGCTCCGGCGTATACTTCTACAGGCTCAGGGCCGGCAAGAGAATGCTTTCACGCAAGATGATCCTTCTCAGATGAGGGCGGCCCGCCGAACGCGGCGGGCAACATTTCATATGAGAAATCAACCACCTCCACCACTGCCGCCGCCCGTCGTTCCGTTCAGCTTGACGAGGAGATTGATGGCGTCCACCACGCGGCCATCGATAGGTCCTCCGAGCAGCACCCTGCCGGAATTTGGTGACGTGAGTGGTGGCGTGGTGGAAGCGGCGACGACCACCGATTCCGCCCATGCCAAGAGGACGCTTTGCAGCGCCGAGACTTCCACGAGACCTTTACCGCTGACTTCGTTGAACTCCGCCGCGAGGAGCTCCTTGAGCAGAATATCCAATGGCTCCTTTGAATTCGTGCTCAGGATATCCATTGCCTCCTGGAACTCGCTGCCCGGAGTGAACTGGAACGGATCGGGGAGAAAGAGCCCCTGGATCCCGGTGATGAACTGGGTCATCGTTGCGGCGTCGAATTCCACCTTGCCCCTGCTGTCACTTATGGCGGCACGAAGCTGTTTTTTCCAGAACTTGACCGGTTCGCCGGTGGTGAGGAGCGCACCCTGCTCTATATCATAGGTGATCTCATCCGTTCTCGGATCAAACCCGAAATCGTTGCCGTGTGAATCTGGTCCCACCGTAACAACCAATGATGTGGGTCCCGTGGGGTCGAATGATGCCGCCAGGGTTTCGTTGAAGTCGTCGGCGGCCGTTTCCCCGTCGATCCGGATGGTGTACGTTCCGGTGTTCCCGACGAACACGTAATAACCGTTTGCATCGGTGGCCATCGCCTGGATATCCCCGACACCGTTCGAGAGCGTCACCGTGACATCGCCGATGCCCGACTCGTCGGGGGCATCCAGGATGCCGTTTGCATCCGCGTCCACGAATACCGTTCCCGATATCACGAATCCGGCGCACGGTCCCGGGATCGTTCCGAGTGCAGCCAGGGTCGAGGCCTTTACGGATGTCCTGATGATGCCGGGCGGGACATCACCGGGAAAGGTGATCGAGTAACTGCGGCTCCCGTCCGTGTCCAGGGATAGATTCCACTTGATCCCATAAATACCGACATGAGGTTCGATGCCTATGGTTGCCCCCGGTGGGGTGTAGGAGTCCAGCGGGGGAGCGCAGCCGGGAATTTCGAGGAAAAAGTGGCTCAGTGCATGCTCCGCGCCCGCCCCCGTTACCGTGTAGGAGAACGTCGTCTGGTCGTCGGCGACCGTCCGGCCGTCGAACTGCACGAGATAGCCGTTGAGAATGATGTCCGCCGTCGAGAGGGCGGGCGAGGGAGTATCGTTTGGTGCGAGGGGCGTACTGAGAGTGGAGCCGTGATCCCCCGTCGGGGGGTCCGGCAGAACGGGATCATTGTGATCGCCACAGCCTGCAAGGGCAAGGCCGAGGATCGCACAGAACAGAATCACGGAGCGCAACTGCTTCATGATCGAACCTCCCTGCATATAGCAACGGTGCGTTTGCTGCGAAGAATGCATAAGTCCCCTCCACACTCTGTAGTGTCAACAGGCGTGTAATTAGGAACATCCTCGACAAGCTAATTATTCTTAAATAATCATACCGTGTTTTTTGTATTGATGTCAATAACGGAATGCGCGGATCCGGGGAAATGGCTCCAGGGGGCAAGCTGTTAACCTCAATCCGTCAAAAAAGTAGTAATGGAAACACAGGCCGGGCGCAT
>CBFCXB010000116.1:0-7335 GCA_965601905.1 uncultured bacterium
GGGACGAAGGCGGCCGCATCGAGCAGCACGTCCCACCCCTTCGCCCGGGCCCGCTCGATCCAGCCGAGCGGGTGCTGCACGCCGGAGAAATTCGATTGGGCCGGGTAGGCGAAGAGCTTGTGCCCGGCCCCGCCGTCCTCGCCGAGATACCGGTCGATCGTCTCCTCCGGAACGCAGAGATCCGGCGGGAAGACGGGAAGGTACCGCGTCACGGCGCCGCGCGCCCGGTCGAACTCTCGGATGCCGTTCACCGAGTTGTGGTTGTCGAAGGTGAGCAGGAACTGGTCGCCGGGCGAAAAGGGATACGCCTCGCCGACGAGCTTCAGCGCGTGCGTCGCGTTTGCCGTGAAGATCGGCACGTACCCCTCGGGGGTGGCATTGAAAAAGGCGCGCAGCGGGGGGCGGCTTTGCTCGACGTGCTCCGTGGCCACGGCCGACGACGGATTCGAGGAGTGGGGATTGCCGAGAACGCTGTCTAGCAGAAACGCCGCGTGCTCGCGCACCAGCGATTCGGCGTAGAGACCGCCCCCCGTGTAGTCTAGGTAGACATGCCCGTCCCGGTCGAGCCGGGAGAACTCCCTCGCCCGGAGTTCATCGACGGTGGTCGTTTCCCCGTACGCGGGGTAGCGCTCGAGGAAGGCGCTGTAGCCGTCGTCTGTTCCGCCGTTCCGATTCATGCCGCCGTCCCTCTCCGCAGTGTACGTTTTTCGAGCCATCGTCACCGATCCTTCACATCTGCCGGCGCGGCTGGACCCGTACCCCGCAATGTATTCGAATCGGACGCGCAAGTCAACTCATGGTGCAGCCATCACCGCACCTTGTCACCATGTACCGAATACGAATGCACCTTACTCGGTCATTTCTTCAGATGTGAATATGAAGTGTATCGAGTTGTATCATTCTGTATCTGTACCAATGGACAGATAAAATAATAGCTTAGCTCCATTTGTTGTTTCTTTTCTTATTTTCCTGAAACGGTTCTTTGCCGCCCTTTCCATGAATTTCGACACCGATATTCACGGGCCCTTCCAACGCACCCCACTATTTCGAATGTCGTATCTGTAAACGTGGTCAAGAATTACAAAACCGATCCTCACCCTTAGGGATTCCCCATAACACAATCTTCCGTGCATCTATTTCCCTGGACCCGTTCTTGTAATAAGAGAATGGGTACGGAGCGGAACATGGTGTTGCGACTCTCTCCAAAGCACCGTTCAAATTCGATGACGAGGGGCAGTAATAGTGCCCGGTATACGCCGATGAGCGACCGGGCATCGAACAGGGGTGGAGGCCGGCGTCCTCGAACCGCAGAAACGTCGACCGCCGCTGTGGAGAGACATCTCATGAGTGCTAAATCGATGCTGGTCGCTGCAGCCTGTTTCGCGGCGCTCGTGTGCTGGGAGGCACGTGCGGCCAATGGGGCGCCTCTCTACCGGGGCGAGTCCGGGTGGATGATTATCTCCACGAGGAATTGTGAAGAACTCGTCAGTCGCGCGTTCGATGTCGCAAACAAGGCCTGTGTGGACATTTCCGATGTTGCGCCCGTCTTCAGTTATATGGGATTTCATGAGCCGGAGAAATTCTACGGAATTGTTCTTAAGATACCTGATGATATAACCACGTACTGGGGGGCGGACGTCACCGTCACGATGAGGTACATCAGAAAAGGGGACACCTGCCGCACCGAGAGTGAAGAGTTTATCATCACAAGTGAAAAGCAAAAGATATTCTTGCACAGTTTTAACATAGAGGGGTTCGTGCCGATTCCAACCTCTGCCTATCGAATTCTTCAAACCGGCGATGGAAACCCGGTAATTTTTGTCAAATTCCCCTTGGATAATGTTCCGGACAAGGTTGTTGGGTTCGAAGTAACTAACATACGAGTGAAAAGGAGGTGATAGTCATGAAGAGCATCTGTATTCTCGTCCTGGTGCTTATGGTACTCCTGCTGTTCGTTCCGCAAGTCGCCCAGGCGACCATCTACTGTAAGTATGCTCGGTTTAATCCCACCTTCTCCGCCATCTGCTTCTGGGAGATAATGATGGATTACTGGTTGATCGACGATTATTTCAGTGGTGATGCGGCTGATTCCGGTGGTTGATAACCGGACCGATGCATGGGGTGCAGGTTTCAAAGTCGACGCGATGAACGTTGACGTTCGCCTGCACCTCTCTTATCTTTTTTCCTGATGACATTCCCGGCCGCGCACCGAACAACCAGCACGGCTCCGCGGCATTCAAAGTCGCCTGTTCCGCCGCTCCGATTCACGCCGCCGTCCCTCTCCATAGTGCACCTTTTTCGAGCCACCGTCACCGGTCCCTCACATCTGCCGGCTCGGCTGGACCCGTACCACGCAATGTATTGGAATCGGACGCGCAAGTCAACTCATGGTGCAGCCATCATTGCACCTTGTCACCATGGATCGAATACAATATATTACGCGTGAAGCGGATCGGTGATCATCGGAAAGAACGATGAAGCCCTCCATCATGCCCCGCCGCTCCAACCGTACGATGCTCCGCAAGGAAGGGGTGAAATACCGTGAGGATGTGTGTGTTGTCGGTCCTGAGTTGCATACTGGTGTGCGCCTCCTGCCAGCACCCGCTAGACCCCGGCGAAAACAAGACATGGGTCGCCACGAACCCGATTCAGTGCCTGGGAAATCCATGGGAACGGGCCTGGCTGGACGAGCACGACGACGACTACGATTCGTACCCGCGCGACCGCGGGGAGCAGTACACAATCATACGGGAGTACTATGGTGATATGGACGTGCAGATATTCAGTATCATCACCTTACAAACGTACGATATCGTCTGCTGCGCGTGCTCCTGCGCGGCGGGATACACACTCTACCTGCTCGTGCACGAGAATGATGTGCCGGCCATGCTCGAACTGGGGTACCGCGTATCGGCACCATACACGAAGTGAGATATGCGATGCCGGAGCGTATCAAGTTGTATCATTCTGTATCTGTACTAATTGACAGATAAAATAATAATTTAGCTCCATTTGTTGTATCTTTTCTTATTTTCCTGAAACGGTTCTTTGCCGCCCTTTCCATTAATTTCGACACCGATATTCACGGGCCCTTCCAACACACCGCACTGTTACGAACGTCGTATCTGTAAACGTGGTCAAGAATTACAAAACCGATCCTCGCCCTTAGGGATTCCCCATAACACAATCTTCCGTGCCGCCATTTCCCTGGACCAGTTCTTGTAATAAGAGAATGGGTACGGAGCGGAACATGGTGTTGCGACCCTCTCCAAAGCACCGTTCAAATTCGATAACGAGGGGCAGTAATAGTGCCATCCGGTATACGCCGATGAGCGACCGGACATCGAGCAGGGGTGGAGGCCGGCGTCCTCGAACCGCAGAAACGTCGACCGGCGCAGCGGAGAGACATCTCATGAGTGCTAAATCGATGCTGGTCGCTGCAGCCTGTTTCGCGGCGCTCGTGTGCTGGGAGGCACGTGCGGCCAATGGGGCGCCTCTCTACCGGGGCGAGTCCGGGTGGATGATTATCTCCACGAGGAATTGTGAAGAACTCGTCAGTCGCGCGTTCGATGTCGCAAACGAGGCCTGTGTGGACATTTCCGATGTTGCGCCCGTCTTCAGTCCCGACTCGAATGTCACCTTCGTTCTTGGTATTTCACCTCAGGGATGGGAGCTCATGACTCAGGAGGATCCTTCCATACGTGAGACGGGATTCAATCTGAATTCCGATGAGATCGTACAGGCTTGGGATAGTGTGCGGTCGAAGTATCTCATCGAATCAGAAAAGGCGCCTGAGGGTCAAGGTCCTTCGGAAGGCGGCGAATATGAACCTTTCGGAAGGAAGCTGATCGCGACAGAACTGTTCGACCAAGAGCATCGTATGGAGCTGCCAGAGTTTATGGTAAAGGCACAACGGAAGGTGGAGGACATCCTTTCTACCATCCCCGGTCAACTGAGGGCCGAGGGCTCGGAAGTGGATTATCGGTCATCCAGTAAGCCACCGAACACTGCACTGCTTCAATGGAAGGATCCTACGGGTGCCATGTTCACCTTGAGTAACTATAACATACCGGAGCAAGGTTCGAACGTTCGTAAGAGGGTTGTCAGTAACTATGGTACTGGAGCAGCCAAACGCGGTGATGGGGTGCCGGAGCCTGATGACTTTTTACGCGCCTACAACGAACTAAGGGAACCGGTTACAGCCAAGTTACAAAAAATGTTTGGCAATCCTGTATATAAAAATACGAGAAGGCGGGAATAGGGCTTCTAGGAGGAATCATGAAATTCAAACCGAACTTTGATTTATACAGACCGCCAAGATGGAATGATATTGCTGCTTGGATTCTGATGGCATTCATTTTCGTCGTAGTATTCTTCGGAAACTGTATTGCTTCTGATTGGGAGCCCATAGCTGCCGACACTACCGGTTGGGCGATTCGAAAAGTATTTGATGCATATGACTTGAACCGAGTTTGGAAGTTCGACGAGAAATGGGATTGCTGTGCGTTTATTATGCAACGGATCATAGATGCCGGCGGCTTTAAGGTGTTTAACGAGATGCGAAAGGATTTTTGCGAGGGTTGGTATACTGTTCTTCTTGATGTTCCTGTTGATTATTTTCTTCTCATTGACGAGAATTCAGCCTTCGTCCTCAACGGTGTCTGCAAAGGTGACACGATAGCAATTGATAGCGAACGAATTGTTTTCGGACTTGGTTGGGGATTTACTGGTCTTAGCGGTCATTTGAATCAAAAAACGATTCTTGATAACAATGAACAGCCGATTCAAGTTAAATGGATAGAGGAACCTGGCGAGGCGGGGAAAACAACTTTTGAATATAACTATCTTAACAAGGAGAAGAATCAAGGCATCAACAAATACTACATCGTTGGGTACGCTTACTTCGGTGACGTACCGGATGTTGAGAACATAAATTGGTCGTTTTCTGGAATTAATATGTATAGGAGGTGAACAATGAGAAAAGCATTCGTGTTGATAATCGTTGTCTTCGTGGCGGTGGCTTTACTGGCTGCTGTTACTCCTGCGCCTGCCAATGCCTGGTATCCAGAATGTGAGCTGACTGCATATTGGGGATGGCATTCGTGGGGACAGAACGTTTACTGTTTATTCATAATCTATGCCGATATTATCGGAACTGGCGGGCGTTGAAAAAGGTATTCGCTATCCTTTTTCTGCTGATCGTTATTCAGTTCATCGTCTGGAACACGGCAACGCCGGTTCACGCCAGTTCGTCAGATATTTGTTTGACAACAAACTCGATCCCAACGACGACGTGCAGTTAGGCGATGCGTACGATATGGCGAACGGACAACACGACGTACGGAGTGTACATAGTGTCGCTGAGGCGACCGGAAGTGGTAGAGTTCCCAACCCTGTACACTCTGTTGATTGACGCAGCCCGCGGTACTTTCACAAGGTCGGGCATCAAGGGCTCCGGTGGTCCCCCATCGGCCGGAGCCCTTTATCTATAGTTTTCCCACTGCACAGAATGAATTATGAAAATCTTGAGACCACGATTTGGGAACTTAGTCGCTGGGTCGAATATATGGGATTTCATGAGCCGGAGAAATTCTACGGAATTGTTCTTAAGATACCTGATGATATAACCACGTACTGGGGGGCGGACGTCACCGTCACGATGAGGTACATCAGAAAAGGGGACACCTGCCGCACCGAGAGTGAAGAGTTTATCATCACAAGTGAAAAGCAAAAGATATTCTTGCACAGTTTTAACATAGAGGGGTTCGTGCCGATTCCAACCTCTGCCTATCGAATTCTTCAAACCGGCGATGGAAACCCGGTAATTTTTGTCAAACCAGGCCGCGCGCCGAACCACAAGCGCGGCTTCGCGGCATTCAAAACGGTGATTTCGAGGTAACGGAGACGCTCATCCCTGCTCGAGCCGGTACTCCTTGATGTACAGGAACGAAACCGTCAGACCGGTGAAGACGAGGAACATCACGAGCAGCACGGTGACAGAGACGGGGGCGGTCAGGCTCATGCTCGAATCGAGGTACTTGAAAAGCTCGTTCACGCCGTCACCCGCCATTGTCCTGGAGGCGCGGGGAAACAGGTTGTGCAGATAGGTGACGACGGTGAGCAGGCGTATCCGGCTCGGCATGTACGCCATGAAATTCTCCCAGCCGAATGCGAATAGGAGCCCCGCCAGCACCGGCTTCTTGATCGAAGCGCCGAGCGCTCCGAAGAGGGGAACGTACACGAGAATCCCGAGGACCAGCACGGCGGCGACCTGCATCAGGCTTCGGAGATCCGAGATCCATGCAGCCGGGCCGCCGCCCATCGACAGCACCGAATACGTCACGAGGAGCGACGCGACCAGCACCATGCAGACGACGGCGCACGCGGCGAGTGACTTCGAGACGGCGAGCCGCCACTTCGGAAGCGGACGCGTGAGAAGGTACGGAAGGGTCCGATCCTCGATCTCGTCGGCTATGATCCCCGCGCCGACGAGCGCGGAAAAGAGCGGCAGGAGGATATGGAGATGGAGGGAAAAGGCGATCTCGCGGAAATACGATGAGGCATCGACACTCCTGCCGATCACCGGTGGTACAACGAGCAGGAAACCGGCCACCACCACCGGCACGAAACCCAGTATGGCCATCCACAGCACCCGCTTGCTGCGAAAGGCGTTTTTCAGAAAGAACTGCGTCAGAAATTGCATCATCTCACCGTACCCTGCCGGCCGGAGGCACCTTCGTTTCATGATGACTTTCAATGCAACGGAGTGCTTTCTTCATCTCACCGTACCAGATAATCGAATACCGCCTCGAGATTCTCATCGGGCGACCAGAGCGACTGTACATGAATACCATTTTCCAGAACGATGCCGGGCAGCCGGCGGTGGAACTCGTCGGGCCGGTTCGTTTCCACCGTCAGGCGGCCCCGGGCCCGATCGAACTGGACGGACTGGACATCGTCGAAACGTACGAGCTGCGCCATGAGGACATCGATCTCGTCGCACTGGATCGTCACCTGGAGGGGGTGCGTGTCGATCAGGCGGCGGATCTCGTAGATATTCCCCTCGGCGAGCAAACGCCCGTGATTGACGAGAAGGATCGTATCGGTCATCTCCTCGACCTCGTGGAGGATATGACTCGACACGACGACTGCCTTCCCCTCGCTCCCCATATGCTTGATCAGCTCGATCGTCTTGTGGCGCCCGACCGGATCCATGCCGTTCAGCGGCTCATCGAGCAGGAGAATCCCGGGATCGTGCGCGATCGCCTGCGCCAGCTTGATCCGCTGCCGCATTCCCTTGCTGTAGCTGCCGATCCGCTTGCCCCGGTCATCGAG
>CBFCXB010000117.1:0-7315 GCA_965601905.1 uncultured bacterium
GTCCGCGACCGTCTCCCCTGCCCCGTCGTGGCAATCGGCGGTATAGGCGAAACAACGATCGCGCGGGTGCTAGATCACGGCGCCGACGGCGTCGCACTCGTTTCGGCCCTCCTCACCGGTGATATCGGGAAAAAGTGCTTTACCTTTCGGTCGATCATTGATAAAAGAAGAACTGCCGCCGGTTGAGAGCGCCCCGCGTCGTTGGAGCAGCTCGGATTCCCGGTTGGCACTCTGTTTACGGGGTGGTGTGAAGCATGGCGGGAAAACGGGCGATCACAAAAGGCATCGTCCTGTTGCTCTCATCCATATTTATCGGGGTCGCGCTGGTATCGTTCGACCCGCGGGACTGGGGCTCGTTCTGGAAGGTGCGCAATCTCTGCGGTCCCGTTGGAGCCTTTCTCGCTGGATCGCTCCAAACCGTATTCGGATTGTTCCTCTCGTGGTATTTTCCCCTTCTCCTCGGCTTTTGGGGTGTACAGAGTCTTCGTGGGGCATCGTGGAAGGCGGGCGGGAAGCGATTGATCAGCGTCTTTCTTCTCGTCTGGGTCGCGACCGTTCTCGGCGTCATCGGTGGCGCGGAGCAGGCCGGCGGCGAGGTGGGCGTACGGACAACCCAATTCCTCGGATTGGTACTGGGGCGTATCGGCTCTATCCTAGTACTGGTCGGCGCCCTCATCGTGATTGCCTCGCTTCTATTCTTCGGATCGGTGAAGCGATTCATCGAAGCGTTCACGAGCCTGCTTTCAGCGATCGCCGCGCGTCTGCGCGGCGATCGCCTCGGTATCGCGGGGCGTCCACGGCCACGGTGGCGTCCAAAGCGGGTGGGGGAAAAGGGAATCGTGCAACCCTCCGTACGGCAGGAGGCATACGGCGATGCCGTCGAAAGCGGTCCCGTGAAGATCTCGGTCCCCGAGCCGAAGGCCCCGGCGCCGAAACGAACGACACCGCCGAAGCTGCGTCCGGCCGTTCCACATTCAGGTGCGGAGAATGCACCGCTGCCCGATATTGCGATACTCGAGGACTATCCAGATAGTACCGCGTTATACAGCCGCGAGGACCTGCTCGCGCGCTCCGAGGTGATCGAGTCGAAACTGAAGGATTACGGCCTGGACGGAAAGGTGAAGGAGGTTCGGCCGGGCCCGGTAGTGACGACCTTCGAGTTTGTGCCGGCGCCGGGTGTCCGTGTGAGTCAGATCGCGAGCCGGTCCGACGATATTTCACTCGCGCTCGCCGCCCGTGCGATCCGCATACAGGCGCCGATTCCGGGGAAGGGGGCAGTCGGCATCGAGGTTCCCAATCCCGAGCCGTGCATTGTCCCGCTACGCGAGATGATGGAGCATTACCCCTCCGGCGGGGACGGGCTCAACATCGCGCTCGGTAAAACGGTTACCGGCGAGCCGTACTTTGCCGATCTCGCCGATATGCCGCACCTGCTCATCGCCGGCGCAACGGGCAGCGGAAAGAGCGTTTGCATCAATTCGATCATCTGCTCGCTTCTGTTCCACCACACACCGGCGACCTGCCGCTTCATCCTGGTCGATCCGAAGAGGCTCGAGCTGATCACGTACAACGGCATTCCGCATCTCCTTCACTCGGTGATAACCGAGGCGCGGGACACCCTCAAGGTGCTCCAGTGGTTGACGCTCGAGATGGAACGGCGGTACAAGGTGCTCGCATCGGTCGGCGTCAAGAATATACAGAGCTTCAACCGGAAGGTTGCGAAGAAGACGGTCACCTTCCCCGAGACGGGTGAAACCCTGACCACGCTGCCGTACTACATCACCGTGATCGACGAACTGGCCGATATCATGGTAACGATGGGCAACGAGATCTACCCGCCGATCACGAGACTGTCCCAAATGGCGCGCGCCGTCGGTATCCACCTTGTCTTCGCCACCCAGCGGCCCTCGGTCGATGTCGTCACCGGTCTCATCAAGGCGAACTTCCCATCGCGTATCGCCTTCCAGGTGACATCTAAGACCGACTCGCGGACGATTCTCGATATCAACGGGGGGGAGAAATTGCTCGGCAACGGTGATATGCTGTATCTTCCGAAGAATCTGCCGTCACCGGTACGGATCCAGGGAGCGTTTATCTCGGAGGCAGAGACGGTGCGGGTGGCCGAGTACTGGCATAATTACCAGGATGGTATCGCCGAGATCGATTTCTCCGACGAAAAGAGCGAGGCGGCCGTCGAGGATGCCGAGATCGACGATGACCTGTTCAACAAGGCGAAGGAACTGGTGATCATGCACCAGCAGGGTTCGATATCACTTGTCCAGAGGCGCCTCAGGGTGGGATATGCGAGAGCGGCGCGCCTCATCGATATGCTTGAACAGTCTGGAATCGTCGGGCCCTTCGAGGGGAGCAAGGCCAGGCAGGTCCTGGTGAGCCGTGATGACTATGAACGGAGCAGGTACGGATAACACCCGCGCTACCTACTATTTCTTCAACCTCGGTTGCCCTAAAAATCTCGTCGATGCCGAAAGGGTTGCCTCCCGGTTGGAGGAAGCCGGTTGGCGAATGGCCGAGTCCCCCGGACGGGCCCGGTTGCTCGTCGTGACGACCTGCGCTTTTATCGCCGGGGCGGAGGAAGAATCGATAGAACAGATACTCCGTGTGGCGTCGTACAAGAAGCCCTGGCAGCACCTCGCCGTCCTCGGGTGTCTCGTTACCCGCGAGGGGGCGCGCCTGCCGGAGCTGTTTCCCGAAGTCGATACCTTTCTCTCCGTCGATGAAATGGAGCGCCTTCCCGAGTTGATCGGCCGATCGGCGCCCGCCGGAGGCGGCACGGAGCTGATGAGACGGCGGCTTTTCACGCCCCCCCATATCGCATATGTCAAGATCGCGGAGGGGTGTTCGAATCGCTGCAGCTACTGCACGATTCCGGAGATCAGGGGTGCACTGAGGAGCAGGAAGCCGGAAGAGATCATCGCGGAGGCCCTTTGGCTCATCGGGCGGGGTGTGGCCGAGATCGTGCTCATCGCCCAGGATACCGCCGCATATGGATTCGAGTGTGGTGACGGACATTCGCTGTGGGGCCTGATCGAATCACTTTCCACCGCCGTCCGACCGGCCTGGATACGGTTGATGTATCTCCACCCGGCTCATATCGATCTCGACCGGCTCGTCCATCTTCTCAACCGGAATATGATCTGCCGCTACGTGGATATACCGATTCAGCACGTTTCGGATGACGTATTGCGGCGGATGGGACGCCGCTACCAAAGAGCCGATCTGGAACGCCTGTTCGGGGCGCTTCGTTCGAAGGTCGATCGCCTCGTCATGCGGACGACCGTCATGGTCGGATTTCCGGGGGAAACGGTTGCCGCATTCGAGGATCTTATGGATTTTCTCGAAACTTATGAATTCGACCATGTCGGCGTTTTCGCCTTTTCCCCCGAGCGCGGGACCGCGGCGGCCCGGCTTGGGGGACGTATTCCCGCCGACGAGGTCGCGGAGCGTCGGAACGAGATTCTCGATCTCCAGATGGATGTATCGCACAGGCTGCTCGAGTCGCGCGTGGGGCGTATGGAGACAATTCTTGTCGATGAGCACCTCTCCTCCGGCGATGCGCCACGGCCCGGTATCTGGGGGATGGGGAGATTCTACGGGCAGGCGTATGAGGTTGATGGCGTCACGTTTCTTGGGGGGCCGCGCCACCCGCCGGGTGCGCTCGTTACCGGACGCATCGAGCATGCCGAGGCATATGATCTGTTCGCTCGCGTAATTTGAGATTTCAATTGACATTTTTTTATAATCGAGGGGTATAATCCATTAGCTGGCTCGGACGCTTCGCGCCGCGCCAGCTAATTGCGGCTGCAGCGGCCGGCTGCGAGCCGCCGCTGAACCGCAATTGCACGCGTATGGATTGAACTTGATCATGGTGTGGCGGAATTATTAATTGAACGGTATGGAGGTAGCCCGGTGAGGGTTTTTCGACATCGTACGGGATTTTCGCATATGATTCGTGTTGCCTGCGCAGTCGCACTGCTTGTTGCCTTCACGGCCTCCAGTGCCCCGTCCGAACCGGAGGAACGGGTTTCAACCAATTTCGAAGTTCTCGAGAATACAGCTGCGAGCGCCGTCAGTGAGCTCCTCTCGAATATGCCGGTCATTCCCCGGGGGACCATGATTGAACTGGTAAAAGCAAGGGGCGTCGGGGAGATCGATTTTGTATTCGAGAATGTACTCCTCAGGCGGATGAAGGAGTCGGGGTACCGCGTCTCCATCGTGGTGCCCGAGCGGAAAGGTGAGCAGCAGGATGATCCTCGTTACCGGATTTCCTTCCAGGTAATACGGATGTCCCTTGCATACACGAGAATCGGTAGACGGTACTGGTTCGGAGCCAAGGAGGTCGAGCGTCTCGCCGAGATCGGTATCTTCGCGCAGCTCGCCGATCTTGACTCCGGCGATATCGTGTGGGTCGGCGATGCGCAGAAGAAGTACCAGGACGCGATTGACTACGGCCAGCTCAGGTCGGTAGAGGAGGAGCAGTACAAGTTCACCAAGCCTAAGCGCGACGAAATGCGATGGGGCCGTCTCGTCGAACCGATAATCGTAACGGGCATCATAAGCGGACTGGTGTATCTATTCTTTTCCAACCAGAGCAATGAGTAGAGCGAATACGAGAGGGGTTCAGTGTGCCGTTCCCCGTTGCTCGGTCGTGCGCATGTTGGTTGTGTGCGCCGCTACGGCAATGGTTCTGGCCGTAGCTTGCGAAAAAAAGAGCGTTCTCGATGAAGCGCGTGAGGAATTAGAGGCGGGGCGCTACCGTGAAGCAATCTACATCCTGCACCATCATGTCAAGAAGGGTGGCGCCGAGACGCCCGAGCTCCTTCTTCTCGAAGGCCGGTGTTGGCTCCGTCTCGAGGTCGAAGCGGACGCGGAGGATGTTCTGGCCCGTGTGGTGCGGCTGGATTCAACCTATGCGCCGAGGGTCGCCCGTTTCCTGCATGACGAGGCGATTGCCAGCATGGAATCGGGGCACACGGCGCGGGGGAGACGGTACATCCTGCGGACGGTCGAGTACGATTCATTGCTCGATTTCGGCAGGTTCAACGCGATCGCCGGCGAACTGCTCCTCGAGAAAAAGCAGTTCGGTCAAGCGATGCACTATTTCAAGCGGCACCTTGACGGTTACCCGGATACGACCGGCGCCGCCGGGGTCATACTGAATCTCGGCGAGGCGTACGAGGGCCTGGATATGCGCGAGGAGGCGATCGCGCTGTACCGGCGGTTCAAGGAACGGTATCCGAAGAGCCGCCTCAACACGACCGTTGAATGGAAGCTCGAGAATCTCCTCTATGCCTGGGGCGAGGAGTTGTATGAGAATGGCAACGTCGAGGGGGCCGAGAGCGTCCTTACCGGGCTCGTACGTTCGGCGAACAACGCAATCGTTCGAGAGAAGGTGTACTTCACCCTCGGGGAGATCAGCGAGCGGAGGGCGGATGTTGAGCAGGCGATCCATTTTTACACCGAGGTGGTCCATCTGAATCTCGGCTCGAGTAGCAGACTTGTCGCCCTAGCCAAGGAAAGGATTGAAAAACTTGAACGATCGCGTGGCAAACAGTAGAGCGCATGTAGGTGCCGTGGCGATCCTGATGCTGGTTCTTGCCGCTTCGTGCGGTGGTCCGTACAAGGCACGGCGAGTCAATCTCCCGAACGAGAAGTTGGCGATCGCCGATATGTTGTTCCAGCGGGGGAAGTACGCTGACGCGGTGGTCGAGTACAAGGATTTTCTCGCCTCCTTCGCGGGTGATGAGCGGAGCGATTACGCACAGTTCAGGATTGCAGAGTGTTATCGCTTGGACGAGGACTATGCTCTCGCCACCGTGGAATACCGGATCCTCATCAACGATTTCGGATACAGCGAGTACATCGATGACGCGTTTTTCCTCGAGGGACTATGCGCCTTCGAGCAAGCGCCGAGGGCCGAACGTGATCAGACGAAGACGCACGAGGCGCTGGATAGGATCACGAGATTTCTCCAGCTCTTTCCCGACAGTCCCCGCAAGGCTGAGGCGGAGCATGTGCACGCCCAGATACTCGAGCGTCTCGGCGAGAAGGCGTTCGACGCCGCGAGGCTCTATTACTCCAAGAAACGATTGGCGTCGGCGATGATCTACTACGACAAGATCATCGAGAACTATCCGGGCACCATCTGGGCGGGGAAGAGCTATTACTACCGCGGAGTCATCCTCGAGGAGAGGGGGGAGAACGAAGGGGCGATCCGCGAGTACGGCAAGGCGGGCGCCTCTCAATTCGAGTTCGATGAGAAGAGGGACGCGGCGGCGCGTCTCGATAATCTGACCGGAGGGGACTCCGGTGGAACGTAACACAAAGATAGGTCTATTCGGCGGATCGTTCGATCCTCTTCATGCGGGACATCTCATACTCGCCGAGCTTGCGGCGGATTTTGCCGGTTTGGAGCGTGTCTTCTTTATTCCGACGGCGGTTCCGCCGCACAAGCGCCGGAACGATCTTACACCATTCGAGATGCGCCGGCGGATGGTGGAGATCGGCATCGCGGACAATTCCCGCTTCGAGCTCTCACTTGTGGAAAGTACAATTGATGTCTCGTATACGTACCAGTCGATCCTTCACTTTCACGAGAAGGGCCTCGGCAGGGAGCAGATACATCTGCTGGTCGGCTGGGATTCGCTCTCGGAGATGGCCTCATGGAAACGTCCCGAGGAGATCTACCGGCATGCCACTATCGTCGCCATGCGGCGGCCGGGTCACGAAGGCCTTCCGCCGCTGCCGGACGGCGCTGCGGTGATCATTCTGGAGAGCGGCAGCAATACGATCTCATCGAGCGAGATACGTCGGCGCGTCCGGCAGCGGCGGTCGATACGCTACCTCGTGCCGGATGCCGTTGCACGGTTCATAGACGAGAACGTCCTGTACCGGACGCCCGAACGGTAGGTTGCCGATGACCCTGATACTCATAGATGGGCACGCAATCGCGTACCGTTCCTATTTCGCCTTCATCAAGAATCCGCTCACCAACTCGAGGGGACAGAACACCAGCGCGGTATTCGGTTTCACCCGAATGCTGATGCTCGTGCAGAAACGGTACCGCCCCGATTATTTCGCCGTCGCGTTCGACAGCGGGGAGGAAACGGAGCGCCACCGCGAGTTTCCCGAATACAAGGCGAACCGCGATGAGATGCCGGACGATCTCTCATCCCAGCTCCCGATCCTGTTCGATCTTCTCGATGCCTTCGGCGTACCGGTGTTGATGGAGCCCGGATACGAAGCCGACGACATCCTCGCCACCTTCGAGAAGACCCGCCGCGCCTTCGCCGACGAG
>CBFCXB010000118.1:0-7286 GCA_965601905.1 uncultured bacterium
TAAAGTCCAATGAGTTTGATCTCAATTGTAGATTGTTGGCAGGGCAACATGCCGTCTCGAAATATTGCGCATCTTTTACATTCAGGGATTTTTTGAGTTGTATCAACATATCTTCATTTTCATCAAGGCAAAAGAGGTAAAGGCTATTTCCAAAAAATCGGAACAATTCTGCGTCGTATCTTCCGCAACCGCATCCAATATCAGCACCCATAATACTGCTACACTCCTGCACCATATTTCCGATCAAAATTATAGGTTCTTTATCCGTCGTTCTCATATCCGTATAAATCTGTGCAATTCTGGAAAAATGAGAATTCAGACTTGTCTTTGTTCGGTGACCGAATCCAATGTCGATATTTTCCGGATTCTGCATAATTTGAAACTCCTCGATATGTTACAGCATCATTATACTTAATGCCTTGGTCTGGGAAATAACAAACACGCTTTAACAGTTCCAAGGCATAAAACAAATTAAGGGAGCTACGATTAATTATACATAGATAATAAAGTAGCCTGCGCGGGTTTAATTCCCATGGACAGTTTAATAATAAACCGGATGTTTTACAAGAAAAAAATATCATTACCGTATCAAAGAACTAATCAGATATACAAAGTTCTAACGTCGTCCAGCTTCGCAAAACGTTCAGACCGGAGAAGTTTGAATTATTTCCTTTTAAATAATTGCTTGACTAATATTCTGTTGGATTTAGCATTGAATGAATTTTAAAAACATAACAACTTTTTGAGTTCAGCTTAAAGGGAGATGAATGCAGATGACATTGACAGTAGCTTGCAAAGATACAGGAACTGAATGTGATTTTGTGGCAAGAGCCGAGACAGAAGAAGACCTGATGGCACAAATCGCAAAGCACGCAAAAGAAGTACATGGTTACACAGATGAAAAACTGAACGATCCAGCCTTGATCGAAAAAATCAAAGCAATCGTCAAGAAGGAGCAGCAGATTTAGAGAAATGAAATAGGAGAGAATTCGAGTTCGTTTCAAGATGTCCGGCGAGTGATTTTCACTCGTTGGAACCCATGGCGTAGCGCAGGATATGAGACTATGAAAATTCGCGAAACGTTCAGACCGGGGAGCCGGTCGGTGTTCACTTCAGCAGGACCATCTTTCGCGCGATCGTTCGCTTTCCCGCGGTGAGCCGGCATATGTACACTCCGGAGCTCACGGGATTTCCCCGTGCATCGTTTCCATCCCATCGTGCTTCGTAGAGTCCGCTCTCCCGTTCTTCATGAACCAAGCATGCCACTCTTCCGCCGGCGATATCATAGACCTCCACGGTGATCATGGTTCTCCCGGGAATGCTGTACGGGATCGTGGTTGATGGGTTGAACGGATTGGGGTAGTTCTGTGAAAGGGCGAGCCCGAGCGGCGGCAGAAGAATCTCTCCACTCTCGAAGAGGGTCCTGCGCCCCTCCCTGTCAGAGATGTCGACGCGGTACACGTACCGCACTCCGCGCTTGCAGCTTGCATCCACGCAGGTGAACGATAAACCGTTTCTTTGGATCTTCGGATCAACGAGATTCTCGTATATGCCGCGGCCTTCCAGGGACCGCATCACGAAAAACCGAGCGCTGTCATCGATCTCGGAAAGGCGCCATTCGATCGTTACCAAGGAATGATCGGCGTTGACGCGAAAGCTCTGGAGAAGGGTGGCGGTGGGCGGTTCTCCTTCGGTATCGATCCGAGCGGCATAGATGTCGTAATTGCCGTTTCTCCGGTCCTCCCAGGCGATCAGTGAGCCGCCCTCTCCGTCGGGGACTATCTGCGGATTTGTCTGGATTCCATTTGAATTGCATATCGAATGCTCCCATGCGTACTCGCCGCTTCCGTCTATTTTCGCCGCGGTGATATTGGTATCACCCCATGCCAGTATCATGCCGCCGAATCCATCCGCACGCATCGTCTGCGCCGGCCGGGTGCCGATATCGACTCCGAGGGCCCCCCAAACGGTCAAACCGCCGGGATCGATCCTTTGGGCATTGTGTGTCGAATCCAGCAGTTGATGCCACGTGATTACCGCTCCGCCGACGCCGTCGGAAACGATGCCGCGATCGCCCAGCCCCCACGTTGAGCCAATTCGCACGCCCTGCTCGTTCCACAGCTTGTTGCCCTGCGCATCGAAGCGTTGAACAACGACATCGATACCTTCGTCGGCGTAGAGCAAATCCTGGTAAACCACTATTACCCCTCCGGCCCCGTCGGAAATCATTGCCGGGAAGAATTGGTCGGTGAAATACGAGATCATCTCTCCGCCTTCGGGATTCCACAGCCTGGTTCCGTATGAATCGAGGTGTTGTCCCCATATGTCATAGTCGTACCCAAAGGGGTAGGCCCATTTTTGCCATGCATAGAATGCTCCGCCCGCGCCGTCGGAAACCGCAACCGGTTCGAGAACACGCGGCCAGTCGACAGAGTATGCAAACACGCCACCTGATTCCCATGTCATGCATCCACTGCTATCTATTTTTTGACCATAATAGGAGAACTCATAATACAAGCTGCCTTCAATCCAATTGAACCAGTTGATGATTGCGCCGTGCGAGCCATCAGGGACAATGTTGGGGTAATCCTGAAGGGTCGGCCCCACCGCAATTGCCACTCCGTCCGTCGTCCACAGTACATTGCCGTCCCTGTCGACACGCTGCGCGTAGATATCGCCATTGCCGTCGCTGCGTTTATCCACCCAGGCAGCTATCGTTCCTTCCGCTCCATCCGAGATCAAAACACAACTTCCCTGATTATCTGGCGCCGTGCAAATCGCTGCGCCATCCGTCGCCCAACGCAGAGCGCCGCGTGCGTCGATGCGCTGTGCATAGATGTCCCAGTTGCCATTTCGCTTGTCGTACCATACGATGATCGCGCCCCCCCGGCCGTCTGGAACCATCGAAGGACCCGACTGATCTCCCAACGCAATGCAGATGGGATTTCCGTTTGCCGCCCACTCAGCCTGTAATGGTGTGCCGGGGGCGGTTACAAGGAAAAAGAGGAGAATCGTCGAGAGATTAAATACTCTCATCGTGTATTTCCCGATCTGGATGATGAGGCGCCACTGCGGATATTCGCTCTTATTATACCCTCATTTGCCGAAGCGTACCAGGCTAGTTTCGAAAAGAGTCTGGGGCCGGTTGAGCCGATCCCGGTAATATGTTGACCAGGATCAGAGGGTTTGTATGAACAACACTCCACGCCGTTTGTTCGACTTTGATCACACAAAAATACTCAAGATCAATGTAACCGATCCCGATCACGACGCGACGTTGCGACTGGCGTTGCTTGTGATCACACCGTGCTCCACGGAGAAGAGCGTGTCGGCGGTCACGATCCGGCCCATTATCTCGAGGGAGAGGTTCAGGTAATCCTCGGCCCCGTAACTTCTCGGGCGGTAGCTGAAGATGTCCTTGCCGAAGCGCGGCGACTCGGCCAGGGCGATATTCTCCCGGATCATTGTTTCCAACAGCAGCGCGCCGAAACGTTCCCGCAGCGTCTGCACCACCGCCCGGCTCAGCACCTTCCTGCCGTCGAAACGTGTGGCGATCAATCCACCGAGAACCAGGTCAGGGTTCAGTCCGGCGGTTATCAATTCGATATTTCTTAACAGATTTTCCAGGCTCTTGAGGGCGAGGTACTCCGTCTGGACGGGGATAAACACCTTCCGCGCGGCGATAAGCGCGTTGATCGAGATCAGCCCGAGGCTCGGAGCGCAATCGAACAGTATATAGTCAAAATCATCCCCGGCCTCGGCGATGGCTCTTTTCAGCAGGAACTCCCGATCGGCCCTGTTCGATAAAGCCATCTCGACTTCGGCGAAACCGGGGGTGGACGGGATCACCGAGAGCGACAGCCGGGACTCACGGCCATTGATGCAGAAGCGCGCGCTCAGGGTCTTCGTGACGATTGTGTCCCGCGGATGGATCTCCCCGCGCAGAACATCGTAGATGCCTTTATGAATCTCGTTCGAGTCGATGCCCAGGAAACTCGTCAGGTGCCCCTGCGGATCGAGGTCCACGATGAGGACCCGTTTTCCCAGGATGGCAAGTCCCGCGCCCACGTTCACAACTGTGGTGGTCTTGCCGACGCCGCCTTTTTGATTGAGAAACGCCGCTGTTTGTGATTGGTGCATGTTCCCCCCTCGTTCAAATTGCCGGCGTGAGAGCCGGGAAAATCCGCCTTCCGGACACTATAGACTGCGCATCCTCGCGCATATCTTCCATTTTTTCAATGTTTTTCTTGGGATTTTTCAGACTTCGGAAAGGAATCCGGCGTTCATCACATGGTATTGCAGAGGGTGGCGATCGGATCCCGCCGGTCCGCGTCGATTTCCTCTATTCATCCCAACTATGCATGAAACTTTTTCTCTTTTTTGTTTGACCGTGCGCCATAGCTGTGGTACAGATAGTGGCGGACTCGCATTCATATTCTGAGTCAGTATAGATCTCAAGGGAAGAGACAGAAGGCCTTTTCTATTCGCGCACGCTATGTATTCCTGAAGGGAGATACGGGGATGGCTAAGTCGAGGAGATTGACGATCTTCGCCCAGGATCCCTCCGTCAAGGATGCCGCCGGGGGGATTCTCAGGACGCAGATAGACATTCCGTACGAACGGTTGGGGCCGGGACCGCGGGGCTATCGTGTCCACGTGGTCGATTACGACTCGACACAGCGCGCGCTGTACAGGCAGTGCAAGCTCGGCAACAAGGGAGATCCCTTCAAGGGGATTGCCGACGGCCGGCTCCTGAAGGATCCCGCGTTTCACGCGCAGAACGTGTACGCCATCGTGATGCGGCTGCTGGCGCGGTTCGAGAAGGCGCTGGGCCGCCGAATCTCGTGGAGTTTCCCCGGCCACCAGATACACGTGGCGCCGCACGCATTCGCGGACGCCAACGCCTACTACTCGGATGATGCGAGCGGTATCTTCTTCGGTTATTTCTCGCGTGCCGGAGGCGAGCCGGTCTACACCTGCCTCTCGCATGACGTCATCGCCCACGAGACCACCCATGCGTTGCTCGACGGCATCCGCGAATCTTATACGCTCCCATCGCATCCCGATCAGGCGGGATTCCACGAAGGCCTAGCGGATATCGTAGCCCTGCTGTCGGTGTTCGGGTTGGCCGACGTGGTCCGTTCCCTCCTGCCGGGGGTCAGGGCCGGCGGCGATCGCGTACTGAAGAAGATGCTGAATGTTACGAGTCTTCGCGAGAGCGTTCTTCTCGGCCTTGCCGAGCAATTCGGGCAGGAGAGCCGGTACCGGCAGAACTGCCTGCGCAGGGCGGTCGCGCGGCCGCCGAGGAAGGATGCCCGGAAGGACGTTGCGTTCGAGGAGTCGCATATACGCGGTGAGATCCTGTCCGCGGCCGTTCTCAACAGCTTCATCGACGTCTGGATGGCCCGATTGAGGACGTGGCTGCCGGGCAAGGACAGGACCGTTCCGGTCGACCGCGTCGTCGAGGATGCCACTGATGCCGCCGAGCACCTACTCACGATGTGTATCCGGGCGCTCGACTACTGCCCCGTCGTCGACATCAATTTCCCCGATTTTCTCTCGGCCCTCCTCACGGCCGACCTGGAGCTTCTGCCCGACGACGGCAGGTATAAATACCGGAAGGTGCTCATGAAGGAGTTCGGGCGCTGGGGCATCAGTCCCGCGTCGGGAACGCAGCAACAGGTCGATGCGAGGGCCGTTCCCGAGCTCGGTGTCTGGAGATCGATATCGGGCACGCAGCTCGACTACAGCTGTGTCCACCGGGAATCGCTCGAGCGCAATCATGACGAGATATTCAGGTTCCTGTGGGAGAACCGTACGGCCCTGAGTATGTACGAGAACGCCTATACCTGGGTCATCTCGGTACGGCCGTGCGTGCGGCTGGCGCCGGATGGATTCATCCTGAGGGAGACGGTGAGTGAATACCGCCAGGCGCTCGATCTGAGCGCCGGTCAGCTCTGGGGCGTATGTCCGGACATGGAAAAACCCGATGGGATGTCCGACGATACCAAGGTGCGACTAAACGGGGGAGGGGCGCTGATCTTCGATGAGTTCGGATACCTGAAGTACCATATACACAGCCGTATCGACAATCCCACGCGCCAGCGCGAGAGGCTCAGTTACCTGTGGAAGAGCGGTGTTGTCGATAGTGGGGGGCGGTACGGATTCACTGACGGCAGCCCCACCGGACAGAGGTTCGCGCTGATGCATCGTCGGCGCGACGGTATCACCATGGAAAAAGAGGAATGGAAATGAGTGCCAAGAGAAAATCGAAACGAACCGCGCGAATCGGGAAGCCGAAACAGGTGAGTGTCACCATGTATGATGTCGGCTTCGGCGATTGTTTTCTGGTGACCTTTCTGTACAAGAACGATGTCAAGCGCCGCATCCTGATCGATTGCGGTTCCACGAGCAAGCGCAAGCCCCACATGTCCAAGGTTGTCGATCAACTGATCGCCGACTGCGGGGGACACGTCGATGCCGTCGTTGCAACGCACCGGCACAAGGATCACATCAGCGCCTTCGGTCTCAAGGGGATCGACACGAAGCTCAAGTCGCTGAAACCCGACATCGTGATCCAGCCCTGGACCGAGGATCCCGATGCGGAGAAGAATGCGCTGAAGCCGACGAACGTGCTGACCTCAAAGGCGGTGGGACACATCAAGGGACTGCATGCGGCGCAGGATTTCGCCGCGTACCTCACGGAGAACGCGACGCGGATTCTCGCCGCCGCCGCCCCGAGCGCCCGGAACCAGCTAAGCAAGATCGCCTCGCTCAGCATACCGAACAAGAAGGCGATATTGTGCCTCGACGGCATGAGTCCGAAGCACGCGTACGTTCACGCGGGGAGCCGTTCCGGGCTGGAGCGGTTGTTTCCCGGCGTCAAGGTGCACGTGCTCGGTCCGCCCACGCTCGAACAAACGGAGGCCATCCGGCGGCAGACGTCATGGAACGAGGATGAGTTCTGGAAGCTCCACGCCAAACTCGCCGCGGCGAGCGGTTCCAACGTGGCGACCGCCCGTGCTTCCTCGCTCGCTTTTCCGAAAGAAAGCACAACCGCCATCGCCCGGGCGCCCTCGTACATCAGATGGGTGATCGAGAAACTGGACAGGCAGCAGCTCCGGTACGTGAAGCGCATCGTTCGTGCGCTCGATGATGCGCTCAACAACACTAGCGTCGTACTGCTTTTCGAGGTGGGAACGAAGGCACTCCTCTTTCCCGGGGATGCGCAACTCGAGAACTGGCAATTCGTGCTCGACAACAGCGATAATCGGGCGCTTCTGCGA
>CBFCXB010000119.1:0-7283 GCA_965601905.1 uncultured bacterium
ATGTAAGGAAATATTCAGTACCGAGGGGGAACCCCGGTGTGCTGGAATTACGTACTGAAGGAATGAACGGAATCGAACACAGGGACACGCAAATCAAGAGACGCCTCGGGCTCTTCACCGCCACGGCGATCGTCGTGGCGAACATGATCGGCACCGGCATCTTCACCACATCCGGTCTCATGGCCGCCGCTCTACCCGGCCCCGGCTGGGTTATCGCCTGCTGGCTGTTCGGGGGATTGATCGCGATCGCCGGGGCGCTCTGTTACACCGAGCTCGCGACACGCATGCCGGAGGAGGGGGGTGAGTATGTCTACCTCAGGGAGCTGTACCATCCGATGCTCGGATTCCTTACCGGATGGACGAGCTTCTTCGTCGGTTTCTCGGCCCCCATCGCGGGGTCCGCGCTCGCCTTCGTAGCCTATTTCTCCGCTGGATTTTCACGGTACCTGCCCGATGTCGATCCGTCACACGTCGTCATGGTGGAGAAAGGGGCCGCCGTTTCGATCATCGCCATCTTCACCTGTCTTCACTACGTCGGCGTCCGGGCCGGGACGAGGGTCCAGAACGTCCTCACCGTGATCAAGGTGATCATCCTCGTCGGCCTGACCTCGGCCGGCCTGATCCTCGGCGCGGGGAGCTGGGAGCATCTCACCGCGCGGATCGCGGCACCCTCGGGGGGACTGGCGTTCGGCACGGCGATGATGCTCGTCATGTTCGCCTACAGCGGCTGGAACGCCAGTGCATACATCGCCGGTGAGCTCAAGGATCCCCGCCGGACGCTCCCGCGCTCGCTCGTTACGGGAACGGTCATCGTCATTGTCCTGTACCTCGCGGTGAATCTCTTCGTATTCCGCTCGGTGCCGTTCGATGAGCTCCGGGGGACGATACCCGTCGTCGAGGCCGCCGCGGTGCATGCATTCGGCGAATGGATGGGCGCGGCACTCAGCGTCATGATCGCCGTCGCGCTGCTGTCCTCGCTCAGCGCGTTCCTCATGATCGGGCCCCGCGTCTATTTCGCCATGGCCCTCGACCGGCTCTTCTTCCCGTTCGCCGCGCGGCTGCATCCCCGCTCGGGGGTTCCCGGCAGGTCGATCCTCATCCAGGGCGGGCTCGCCGTGATCATGGTCATGGTCGGGTCGTTCGAACAGCTCCTCATTTACATCGGATTCGCGCTCGGCATATTCCCCTGGCTCGCCGTGGCCGGCGTCTTTCTCGCCCGGCGGAGGGGAATCGGCGAGGAGCGCGTCGTGAGGATCCCGGGGTACCCGATCGTTCCAATCGTCTTTTTGGCGGCGAGCCTTACGCTCATGGTCGTCGCCTACATCAACAGACCGGTCGAATCGACCGCCGCGATCGTGACGGTGGCGGCCGGTGTTCCCTGCTACTACCTCTGGATCAGGGGGATGGGCGGCGCGCGGACGGGCCGCGGCAAATCCGCCGAATAGCGGCAGGCGACCTTCGACTTGATGATGCGCACAGCGCCGCTTCATGGTATAGTAGTACCTCGGATGCTCGCCGCGGCCGGATCGTTCGGCCCGCCCGGAGGTGTAATACATGAACGCAATGAGATCGATCGTCGTCATACTCGTCCTGGCGATTCTGTGCGGGCACGCGATCCCCGCCGCGGCGCAATCGCAATCCCCGCAATGCCCCGCCGTGCAGCAATGGCTACGGTATTGCCCCCCCTCCAGGGTGCTCGGCGATGAGCGAGAGGTCCGTTCCCCGGACGGGCGGCTCTGCATCGTTGTCTTCGTGGAAGACGGCGTTCCGTACTACCGCGCCGCGTACGACGGCTCCGATCTGCTCCTCCCCTCGCGTCTCGGATTCAATTTGAATAATGATGTTCCGCTGACCGGGGGATTCTACATTCCCCACCACAATAGTCGGACCATCGACGAGACGTGGGAGCAGGTATGGGGGGAAGAGAAGACGATCAGAAATCACTGCAACGAGCTGAAAGTCCCCTTGTTTGAGGAGTTTTACCCGAAGCGATTCTTGGTTGTGGTCTTCCGCGTCTTCGACGACGGATTCGGTTTCAGATACGAGCTTCCGGCGTTGGGAGGTCAACCGCAGGATATCGAGATCGCTTCGGAGGAAACCCGCTTCCGGTTCGCCGACGATCATACCGTCTGGTGGATCCCAGCGAATTACGACAGCTACGAGCAGAGCTACACGCGTTCGCTCCTCAGCGAGGTCACCGCGGTCAACACGCCGGTAACGATGGAGACGACAGACGGGCTTTACCTCAGCATCCACGAAGCGAACCTCACCGATTACGCCGGCATGACGCTCGCCGCGTCGCCGGGCGAGGAGCTGACACTGAAATGCGACCTCGTTCCATGGCCGGACGGCGTCGCCGTCAAGGGGGTAACGCCGATGAAGACGCCGTGGCGCACCGTCCAGGTGGCCACAAGCCCCGGCGGATTGATCGAATCGCATCTCATTCTCAATCTCAACGAGCCGTGCGCGATCGAGGACGTTTCCTGGATCCGGCCGATGAAGTACATCGGGATCTGGTGGGAGATGCATATCAAGAAATCGACGTGGTACATCGGGCCGCACCACGGCGCCACTACATCGAACGCCAAGCGCTACATCGAGTTCGCCGCCCTACACGGCATCCCCGCCGTCCTGATCGAGGGGTGGAACACGGGGTGGGACCGGTGGGGCCAAAAGGATGCCTATGACTTCATCACACCCTATCCCGACTTCGATATCGAGGAGATTGTCCGCTACGGGCGGGAGCGGGGCGTTTCGCTCATCGGACATCACGAAACGGGGGGCGACGTGCCGTCGTACGAGGCGAACATCGACAGGGCCTTCGCCCTCTACCGGCGGCTCGGCGTGCACGCCGTGAAGACGGGGTACGCCGGCGGAATCTTTCCGCGCGGGCAGCATCACCACGGCCAGTGGATGGTGAACCACTACCGATCCGTCGTCGAGAAGGCCGCAAAGTACCGGCTGATGCTCGATGTGCACGAACCGGTAAAGCCGACGGGAATCAGGCGTACCTACCCGAACATGATGACACGCGAGGGGGTGCGGGGAATGGAGTACAACGCGTGGAGCGAGGGGAATCCGCCCGAGCACACGACGATCCTGCCCTTCACGCGGATGCTCGCCGGCCCGCTCGACTATACGCCGGGCATATTCGATATAACATTCGAACAGTACCAGGAGGTCTATCGGGTCAACACGACGCTTGCCAAGCAGCTCGCCCTCTACGTCGTGCTCTACAGTCCGCTCCAGATGGCTGCCGATCTGCCCGAGAACTACGAGGGGCATCCGGTCTTCGCATTCATCGAGGAGGTCCCGGTCGACTGGGACGAGACGCGCGTTCTGAACGGGAAGATCGGCGATTACGTTACGATCGCGCGGCGAAACGGCGACCGCTGGTACGTCGGGAGCATCACGGACGAGGAGGCGCGCGTGCTCCCGGCCCCGCTCGATTTCTTGAGCCCCGGTGTGCGGTACCGGGCCCGCATTTACGCCGACACGCCCTACACCGGCTGGGAGCGAACACCGACCCTGTACGAGATCTCGGAGAGCGAAGTCGACCGGGAGACGACGCTTACGATGAAACTGGCGCGCGGCGGCGGCCAGGCGATCAGCATCGTACCGCTGGGCGCCGAGTGAACCGGAACGGTACATAGGAGAAAGGAAAACATTCCGTGGAGCCGAGCATTCGCGAAGCAACAGCCGATGACGTCCCCGTGATTCTTGCCCTGATAAAGGAACTCGCCGATTTCGAGCGGTTGCCCGATCAGGTGATCGCCACCGAGGAGACACTCCGGGAGACACTCTTCGGGGATGGTGCCGTAGCGAAGGTGATCCTGGCCGAAATCGACGGCGAGGCGGTCGGATTCACCGTCTATTTTTACAATTTCTCGACATTCGTCGGCCGCCCCGGCATCTATTTAGAGGATATCTACATTCGCTCCGAGCACCGCGGCTCCGGCATAGGAAAGGCGTTGATGCAGCACTGCGCGCGTGTCGCGCTGGAGAGAGGGTGCGGGCGGATCGAGATGGCGGTGCTGCACTGGAACCCGGCCCGCTCGTTCTACGAACAGTACGGGGCGGAGCCGATGGAGGACTGGATCATCTACCGCATATCGGGGGATGCGATCCGCGGGCTTGCTGAATCATGAGTGCCGTGAGCCGGGCCGGGCGCGCTCCGGCGGCAGCGGGAGTTTGTCCCGGCGGCATGCAGAGCGCTCCCGGGGGCAGCCGGGCGTTCCCCAATGCCAGCAGGCTGAAGACGGCTTGCCACCGACGGGTGATAGCGTTACATTGCTATACAGGCTGTTGCTCGTTGCCATGCAATAGGGGGACAATCGATACCGTCTCCGATCAGTAAAATTTTCGCAGGGAGATACGGTGATGTACGAAAATCTTATATACATGGATCACAATGCAACGACCCCGCTTCACCCAGAGGTGAAAAAGGCGATCGCCGACGCCATCGAAGTGTACGGCAACCCCTCGAGCCTGCACGCCTTCGGGCGGCACGCCCGCGATCTCGTCGAGGAGGCGCGCGCGATGATTGCACGGTTCATCGGAGCGGATCCCGAAGAAATCGTCTTCGTCGGGAGCGGCTCCGAGGCGAACAACACGGTGCTGTCGGTTCTCACCTGCGCATCGAGCCACTGCGCGTGCAGCACGGAGCGGAAGCGGCGGGCCCTCGTCACGACCTCGATAGAGCATCCCTGCATCCTCGAATCGTCTAAATGCCTGCGGGATCGAGGTTTTCCGGTGACGTTTCTCGATGTCGATGAATTCGGCAAGGTACGGTTCGATCAGATCGATGAGCTGGTGACGGAGCAAACCGGTCTCGTATCGGTGATGATGGCGAACAACGAGATCGGCACCATTCAGGATATCAAGACGATCGCGGAGATAGTCCACGCGAAGGGGGCGCTGTTCCACTCCGATGCGGTCCAGGCGGTTGGCAAAGTCCCGGTCGATGTGAATGAGCTGGGCGTCGACTTCCTCACGATCTCGGGGCACAAGATTTACGGGCCGAAGGGGATCGGCGCGCTCTACATTAGATCCGGCGTACCGTTCTGCCCGCTGATACGCGGCGGGCACCAGGAGCGCGGCCGGCGCGCCGGGACGGAGAATACCATCGGTATCATCGGGCTCGACAAGGCGATCGAGATGCGCGGGCGCGAGATGGCCGAGGAGGAGAAGCGCCTGCTCGGATTCAAGGAGGTCCTGAAGAAGGGATTCGCCGATAAAATCCCCGATATCTATTTCAACGGTCACCAGGCCGACTGCCAGCCCGGCACGCTGAACGTTTCCTTCGAGGGCGCCGAGGGGGAGGCGATCCTCCTCTACCTCGACATGGAGGGAATCGCGGTCTCGACCGGCTCCGCCTGCGCCTCCGGCTCGCTCGATCCGTCCCACGTACTGCTCGCCACCGGCATGTCCGCCGAGCGGGCGCACGGTTCGATCAGGATCAGCATGGGACGGCAAAACACCATCGAAGAGGTCGAGTACTTCATCGAGAAGATGCCCGCCGTGATCAAGAAGATAAGGGACATGTCCAGCGCATATAAAAGGAGTTGACGATGAGCGCCGATATCAACTGGGTGTACTCGGACAAGGTCCGCGAGCACTTCACCAATCCGAAGAATGTGCTGATGGATGAGGAGGGGTACGACTACGACGGCAAGGGTATTGTGGGGAATGTGAAGTGCGGGGACGAGATGATCATGTACATCAAGGTCGACCGGGAGAAGCAGACTATAACCGACTGCAAGTGGAAGACGTACGGGTGTGCCAGCGCCATAGCGAGCACCTCGATCCTCTCCGAGCTGGTCAAGGGGATGACGCTGGAGAAGGCGTACCACGTGTCGCCGAAGGATGTCACGAGGGAGCTGGGCGGCCTGCCGGAGCACAAGATTCACTGCTCGGTTCTCGGCGACAAGGCGCTCCGGGCCGCGATAAACGATTACTATCGCAAGAACGGGATGGAGGACCGCATCAAGCGCGAGGAGGCCCGGATCATCTGCCAGTGCATGAACGTGACGGACAAGGAGATAGAGCATGCGGTCCTCGAGGGGGCGCGTACCTTCTACGAGCTCCAGGAGATGACAAAGCTCGGCACCGTCTGCGGCCAGTGCAAGGACGAGGCGGAGGAGCTCCTTAAACGATATGTCGTCAAGCATTTCTCGGATAAATGATTGCGGCCCGGCCTGCACCAACGCGGCGCGGCCGTTGCCGGTGCGTAAAATTCCGTCCTGTGCGGCAAGTCCCAAAAGAGGCTGACGCGGCAAGGCGCCCCGTCCACATTATTACAAAAAAAAAACGAATAGATCCCCCCATGAAATGTATATATTTCAGTAAGGGACGTGCGGTGAAGAAAGAAAAGGGGGTGGCATGGCTAACGAGCTTAAGTGGCGCCGTATCGCGGCGATCCTTTGCCTCGCTCTGATGGCCTTGGCCTCATCGGCCGCGGCGATGGAGCGGGATCTCGTCGATCTCATCGACGGGACCGGCGCGAGGCCGGCCCATTGGCTGGGGAGAACGCCTATCCACCGTGCCGGCGTCGGCATACGGCTGAGCGTTCATTACGCGCCGGTCGACACCATTATCGTGAATGTCGAGTGTCCGGAATCCGGCCCGCGTGCGCTTTCATTATCGCGAATTCGGTACAAGAACCGGGTAATTGTAACGAATGCGCCGGACGGGGTGCCGCACGATCATCACCGCCGCGCTGCGCGTGAAGGATCATCCCGCCCGCTGCGCCGGGCGGCCATTCTATGGGCGGTTCTGTCGCGGATGACAAGGCTTGTCATAGCGATTCTCGGTGTGGCATTCTTTTAAACCATGGAGAACGTACAGCAGGCAGCCGCCATCGTGTTCAGGATAGTGGGCGGTCTTCCCCTTGTGCTGGTCGTTCGGGCGAAACGGAATCCCGAGCACTGGATCTTTCCGAAGGGGCATGTGGAACAGGACGAGACGGCTGATGATGCCGCGCTGCGGGAGCTCCTTGAGGAAGGAGGAGTGGAGGGAGAGATCGTTTCACGCCTCGGAGAGCTTACATACACGCGCGATGGCCTGGCGTACGATGTCGAATATTATCTCTGCGCGTACCGGAGGACCGTCGGCACGGACGAGCCGCGCTCCCCGCGGTGGTGTTCCTATGAGGATGCACTCGGGTTGCTGACCTTTTCCGATGTCAGGGAGCTTCTCCGGCGGGCGCTCTTGGTTATAGAGAAGCGCAATCGATGACCCGCGCCCATTGTGCCTGTAGCGGAGCCCCGGCTCACGTTTTCCTG
>CBFCXB010000120.1:0-7274 GCA_965601905.1 uncultured bacterium
ACATCGCGCGGATCTGGCCACGCCTCGCCGATATCGGCGCCGCCGTGCGGGAGAAACGATTTTCCTGGCGTCGGTACGAATTCCCCGAAGAGGGCCCGGCCGGACGCTGTGCCGTTTATCCTTTTGCGCTGCCCGTAGACGAACGATCCGTCGCGCTGGACGATGCACTCGATGCGATGACACAGAGAATGAATGAGGTCATCCTGCCCGCATATGTGCGATGCCTTCGCACCACCGCCCTCTCGGCGATGCACAAGTCATTGAAAAAATTTCAGCGGCTCGCCGGAAGGCTCGCCGGCGATCTCGGTGAGGCGAGACGCGCCCGGCAGTACCGGCAGTACGGCAACCTCCTCGTTACCAACCGGCATCTCATGAAGCGGGGGATGAGCGAGATCGAGGTGCGGGATTTCTCGGAGCAGCACACCGTCACCATTCCCCTCTCGCCGAAGATGAGCCCCGACGAGAATATTCACCGCTACTTCGCGAGGTCCAAGAAAGGCGAGAAGGGCATTCTCATCATTACCCGGAGGAAGCGGGAAATCGAGCGGGAGATCGTAGAAAAACGCGCCCTCGTGGAACGAATATCCGCAATCGAAGAGCCGGATGAAATCCTGCCGTTTATACCGCGCCGCGCCGGCCGGGCAAAGCGCATGGAAAAGGGTACGGCGCCGTTCAAGCGTTTCGTTATCGATGAACGCCACACGGTTCTCGTCGGCAGGAAGAGCAGGGAAAACGACGAGCTCACCCACCGCTTCGCCTCTCCCCGCGACTTGTGGTTTCACGCACAGGGAGTACCGGGGTCGCACGTGATCCTGCGCGGGGCGAATCGCTCGACGCCCAAGCGCGTACTCGAGCAAACGGCCGCCATCGCTGCGTACTTCAGCAAGGCGCGCCACTCATCGACGGTACCGGTCATCTATGCGGAGAAACGATACGTCCGCAAACCGAGGGGCAGCCCGCCCGGAACGGCCGTATGCCAGCGGGGGAAGACACTCTACGTGAGACCTTCGCTTCCGGAGGAACAAGAGGGCACGCCCGGTACCAACAACTGACCGGCGGCGCCGTGAAGATCCACCTCCCCGCGCCCGCAGCCGCCCATCGCCGGAGGGACGGAAAGTGAATATAGAGGGGAGATTCTCAATGAATCTCCCCTCTATAATCTTGTCTCGGCCCGATGAGTACTAGCACCCTCGTCCGGTCGAGACTCATCCTCAGCCACACATCTTCCTGTAACACGGGCTCATTGGCTTTCATTTGCAAAAGACATTCCAGAAAAATAAAAATGCGGGGTTTCCCGCATTTGAATAATCACTTATGAAAAAATGACTTGCCGTCTTACCTGCTAATTTAATTCTCAGTATGTTCTCGATACACCCCTGAATCAGTTAAAATTTTTAAAACGGCGTAAAAAATATTAACTAGCTCGTCTTCTCCGCGTAGCCCGCCTCGGTATCGAGTTCGTAGTCGTTGCCGTCGGCCGAATCGAGGCCGAGAGGTATGGATGGGAACGACCCCCACTGTATTGAAAACTCCTGATACATTATGGGGCCGAGCTTGAGCGGTCTCACCGTCAGCCGATGGTGCCGGTCGTCCACCTTCGCGAAAATCAGCTGGCACTGCGCTTGCGAGAAGATCCGATAGGCAATACCGTCAAATTTGATAACGGAGTAGCCAGTATTAATCGTCTTCTCCACCGACAACATACATTCGTCCGCCCCCTCCAGTATCACTGAAAGTAGAAGTATCGCGATCAGGAGTGTCAATACCGTCGCGATCCTCTTCATTAAAAACCTCCTCTCCCCCCCTTTGGGAGGCTTACCCTTCTCCACATGTCGGAACAATCTGCCCCATTACGGTGCTACCGCCTCAACCATGCATTTCATTGTTACATATTATAGCACATTCCCAACAATTTTTCCATATATATTTAAGAAGAGGCATTAATTACGCCTTCTAAATAGGTGACTTAGCGGCGACGGGAAGACGTGGATCGAGACTGCCGTTTCCCGACGAGATCCTTGACTTCGCGGAGCAGTTCCTCGAGAAAATCCTTCTCGAGGGTGCGTATCACGGCGCCTTTTCTGAAAAGGACGGCCCCCCCGCGCGTACCGGCGATACCGATATCGGCATCGCGGGCCTCCCCCGGGCCGTTCACCTCGCACCCCATAACGGCCACCTTGATCGGATCGCGCTGCCCGAGAAGCTCGCGCTCGAGCCGCTCCGCAATCGCCGCCACATCGATCCGGCACCTGCCGCAGGTAGGGCATGCGATGACCCGCGGGACATCATCACGCAGGCCGAGCGCCGAGAGGATCGCCAGGGCGACACCCACCTCGCGGACCGGATCCCCCGACAGCGAGACCCGCACCGAGTCCCCGACACCCCCCGCGAGCAGGACAGTCAGCGCAACCGCCGAGCGAGCCGCGCCGCTGAGGACTGGACCCGCCTCGGTTACGCCGAGATGGAGGGGATAGTCATTGTCCGCGGCGAAGAGCCTGTTCGCATCGACGGTCACCAGGGGATCGGATGACTTGAGGCTGAAAACGATATCACGAAAGCCCATCCCCTCGATTATTTCTCTATGGCGCGAGGCGCTATCGAAGAGGGCCCGTGCCGGATCGCGCCGGGCGAGATCGCGAAGATCGCGTTCCAGACTCCCCGAGTTGACGCCGACGCGCACCGGGATGCCGGCTCGCACGGCCGCCTCGATGACCGCGGCGACCTCGCTCTCGCCGCCGATATTGCCGGGATTTATCCTGAGTCCCGCCACTCCCGCCCCGGCCGCCTCGACGGCCAGCTTGAAATCGAAGTGAATATCGGCGATGACGGGGATGGCGCTCGCATCACAGATACGCGGCAGCGCCGCTATGTCGGCGCCATCCCGCACCGAGACGCGCACGATCTCGCAGCCGGCCCGCACCAATTCCGTGATCTCTGAGAGTGCCTTCCCGGTCTCCGCCGCCGGGCAGGTACACATCGACTGGACGCTTACCGGCGCGCCACCGCCCACGGAGACGCCGCCGTAGTGCACCTGCTTCGTGGTGCGGCGATTGCCGATTTTAAAGCGGCCCGTTCCGCCGGCATTACTTACGCCCTCATTCACTGCCCGCCTCCTTGAACCGGGGCCCCGCCGTCCGGACGTCTCCCTGCCTCGAATGCTTCATTGTCGAGATACTCGAGAAGCGGCACCGCGTACTTACGCGAGAAGTTGAACAAATCCTTGAATTCGCCCACGGAGATCGTGCCACCGCCCGCGAGGCGATCGCCGATCAATCGCAGCAGCTCCCGGTGCACGTCGCCGTGGAGATAGCTGTCCGGCGCGACCTTCACGATCGTGCCGTCCTCCTCGAGAATCCGCAGATACATGATGAGCCGTTTCCCGTCACTGACCAGATCACGGAGTTGTGAAACGTTGAGGAAGGTGAATCCCGCCTCAGCGATCCTCGACTCGAGACGTGAAAGGAGTGTGCGGTCGGCGCCGGAGAGCTCCCGCTCGCCGCTGCCCGTTCTCACCTGCCCCCCTTTGAAGAAGAGCCGTCCCTCCCGATTTCCCCTTTCAAGCATGAAATCGAACAGAGGAACGCCGCCGAGTCCCAGCCTCTCGCGCAGCTCCTCGCGATCGATCCCCCAGCGCAGCCGGTCTCGGGCGGTGAACTGTTCCACGGTTGCGATCAAAGAGCGCTCGACGGACGCCACCACGTCGGCACCGATCACACGCTCGCCCACGGTGAAGACTCGCCCCGCGGCCTCGAGCTCCCCGCCTCCACCTGCTCCCCCGCCAAACCGTACCGCCGGAGCTCCCCCTTCGATATGCCCGCCGCGACACCGCGCGATGAGAGGGTGAGAATGACATCCCGCGGCGAGCCGGACGCCAGGGAATCGAGTTCTGCCAGCAGTCCCTCCCTGAATCGCTTCGCTTTCACGGCGGTGGGATCGAGAATACGCCCACCGGCGATCACGTGCATCGGGGAGTAGGAGCGGAGTACGAACCGGTCCCCCCTGCGGGCGACTGTCCGTTTCTCGAGCCGAAGCTGCACGAAGCCTCTCTCGCCTTCTTGAAGCTTCTCCCGGTCGAGGAGAATGACCCGCGCCATGATCTCGCCTGCCGCGTGGTGGAAGCGGACCCGCTGCCGGTCGCCGAGACGTGAGCCCGCCAGCATGCTTATCTCGACCGACGCATTCATCATGCTTGACTGCGCCAGGACACCGGCGGTGAGAACCTGGTCGCCGATCGAGACGTCGCCTACACGGACGCCGTGAAGGGCCAGCGCGGTGCGTATACCGGCGGTCGCCCGGTCCAGCACAATGTCAAACTGCTGCACTTCGCGGACACGCACCGCTCGGCCGAGCGGCTCCACGACGAGCTCGTCTCCCTTGCGCACTTCGCCGTTCCACGTCGTGCCGGTCACGATTGAACCGATCCCGCTCCGCGTGAAGATCCGATCGACGGGCATCCGGAAGAAATCCCCCGGTTCGCGCTCCCGCACCTTCTCGATTTCATCCCGCAGCGCTGTCCGCAGCTCGTCGACACCCTCCCCGGTGACGATCGACGTGCGGACGAACGGCGCGCGCTCCAGCGGAGTGGATTTGAGGAGGTCGCTGAGTTCGCTCTCGACAAGTTCCGTGATCTCGGCGTCGACGAGGTCCACTTTCGTGATCGCGACAACACCCCGCTCCACGCCGAGCAGCCTGAGCACCTCGAGATGCTCCGCCGTCTGGGGCATGACGCCCTCATCCGCCGCAACAACGAGAAGTGCGAGATCGACGCCCGTTGCCCCCGACACCATATTCTTCACGAACCGCTCGTGTCCCGGCACATCCACCACGCCCGCCGTGATTCCACGTCCAAGATCGAGGGGAGCGAAGCCCAGCACTATCGATATCCCCCGGCGCTTCTCCTCGGTGAGACGGTCCGTGTCACGACCCGTCAGCGCCTTGACGATCTCCGTTTTTCCGTGATCGACATGCCCCGCGGTTCCGATAATACAGTTCGGCATAACCTCATCCCGTGCCTCTCGGCCGGCCGGCTACTCGCTGACGCGCTTGATATCGGCGCCCATCGCCCCGAGCTTCTGCTCGAGCCGTTCGTACCCCCGATCGATATGATAGACGCGCAGCACCTTCGTCTCCCCCTCCGCGACGAGTCCGGCGAGAATCAGCGCGGAACTCGCGCGTATATCCGTTGCCATCACCGGCGCCCCCTCGAACCTGTCGACGCCGTTTATGACGGCGACGCTCCCATCGAGATTTATCTTCGCGCCGAGCCTCCTCAGCTCGGGCACATGGGTGAACCGGTCTGGATAGACATGCTCGACGATGGTGCTGGAACCCTCCGCCCTGGAAAGCACCGCCATGATCTGTGCCTGCATGTCGGTGGGGAAAGCCGGGTAGAATCCCGTCTCTATTTCAGCCGGGTGAATCTTCTCGGGCCCCGTGACGATCATGCCACCCTCCGACTCCTCGATGAGCGCACCGCTCTCCCGCAGCTTTTCGATAACGGCGCGGAGGTGATCCGGACGGCATTTATCAATCCGTATACTCCCCCCGGTGAGTACCGCGGCGGCGGCAAATGTGCCGGCCTCTATACGATCGGGAATGACTTCATGCTCGATTGGTCCGATTTCCGCCACTCCCTCTATGGTTATCTTCGATGTCCCCTCCCCACTGATCCGCGCACCGGCCTTCTTCAGCGCGGTGGCGAGTTCGACGATCTCCGGCTCCCGCGCGGCGTTGTCGAGTACGGTGACCCCCTCGGCCAGAACAGCCGCCATCATGATGTTGACCGTGGCGCCTACACTCGGCACCGACAGGATTATCTCCGCGCCGCGCAGTCGCTCGGCCGACGCGTCGATATAGCCGTGATCGATCTTGACCTCCGCACCGAGAGCCATCACGCCCCGGATATGCAGATCGACGGGACGAGGCCCCCACGCACAACCGCCCGGAAGGGAAACACGCGCCTTCCCGTACCGGGCCAGCAGGGGACCCAGCGCGTAGATCGAGGCGCGCATGGTCCGCACCAGATCGTACGGGGCCTCGAACGAGGTGACATGCGTTGCATCGACCTCGAGATGACCGCTCCGGAGAGACGACGGGACACCGAGCACCTCGAGGAGCTTCATCATCGTCCGCGTATCCCTCAGATCGGGAACGTTACCGAGCGAGCAGCGACCTGCGGTGAGGAGCGATGCCGCCATGAGCGGCAGCATTGCGTTCTTCGCGCCACTGATTGTTACCGAACCCTCGAGACGGCACGGTCCCGTGACGATAAAACTATCCATCGCTCGTCTCCCCTCCCGCATGTGGTCTGAATGCCGTCATAACGCGCTCCCTGCCGTTGTAATCCCTCTTCATCTCTATCCGAGCGTACCCGGCGCCCCCCAGCATTTCCCGGGCAGCGGCTGCCTGGCCGTCCCCGATCTCTAACGCGATCAACCCGCCTCCGCGAAGCAGCGCAGCTCCCGCCTCAACCAACGCCGGGTAACACCGCAGACCGTCGGGACCGCCGTCGAGGGCGGCACGAACCTCGTAGCGTGAAATCTCCTCCTGGAGCCCATCGATCAGATCGGTCGGAATATACGGAGGATTCGCGACGAGGAGATCGAACATCCGCCGCGTGTCGAATGCACCGAATCCGTCCGCCACACAGATCCCCACGCGATCCGAAACACCGAGCGCCGCGGCGTTCTCCCTTGCAAGCCGCGCCGCCGCTGGGGAGATGTCGAAGGCCACGCCGTGCCAGGACGGATGCCGCACTGCGAGTGTGGCGGCGATGACGGCGGTGCCGATCCCCATCTCGATAAAGCGAACTGATCGCCCGCCCGGGAACAGTTCCTCCACCCGCTCGATGAGCAGCTCGGTCTCCGGCCGTGGAATGAAGACGCCCTCGCGGACGGCGAATAAAAGGGAATAGAACTCGGTCTCTCCGGTGATGTACTGGAGAGGATAGTGGCGCGAACGCCTCTTCAAAGCGTCCCGGTACCTGCCGCGCGCACCGTCGTCGAGGCGCGCATCGAATCTGAGATAGAGATCGAGGCGGGAGCATCCGAGTACCCACGCGAGGAGAAGCTCCGCATTGAGCCGCGATGATTCGATTCCGTGCCGCCCGAGATACGATGCGGCCAGTTTCACCGCCTCCACGATGGTCGGCGCACCGCGCTCTGCCGCCGCTTCTCTTTTCCCGGCGGCGGGGCGCCGATTGCCGGTTTGCCGTGTTGGCTTCATTACTCCCTCACTGCACCTTCCCCGTTCATCTCTCTCTCCAACAACTCTTC
>CBFCXB010000121.1:0-7188 GCA_965601905.1 uncultured bacterium
CGCTCTCCGGAACGGTTCCTCATCGCGTCTCCAGCCTTCGAACAGTAGCGCGAGCCCAACTGTCCCTTCGATTGTTTCCCTGAGCCTCGGCCCGCCCGCTATTATATCGATCGGGAGGCGGTGGCGCTCGTACTCGTAGGGGGGGGCGCTCCAGCGAAACCGCTCCGGATAGAGCGCGGCCGCGGTCGCGATTACCGCGGCACCGCAGCGGACGGGGGTGAATGCGGACCTGTCGGTGACATGTATCTGAATGCCGCCGCATTGCATGCCGGCGTGTTTGTCCCATGCCGGCGTGAACCAGAGGGGACGGAAAACGACACCGGCCGGTCCGGTTTCGGTAAGTTCCCCGGCGAAGCGGTCCGGATCGATCCATGGAGCGCCGACGATCTCGAACGGCCGCGTCGTGCCGCGTCCCTCCGAGAGGTTGGTCCCCTCGAGCATCACCGTGCCGGGATAGAGGAGCGCCGAGAGCGGCGTCGGTATGTTCGGAGAGGGGAGGACCCACGGGAGTCCCGTGTTCTCGAAATATGTCGTGCGTGTCCATCCCGCCGTACGGATCACATCGAGGCGGTTCCCAAGACTTTCATTGCTATGGATCATCCCGAGGACCTCGCCGATGGTGAGTCCGTGCCTGAGGGGCAGGGGGTACAATCCGACAAACGAGGTGTAGCGCCGATCGAGAACCGGTCCTTCGAGGGCCGTCCCCCCGATCGGATTTGGGCGGTCGAGCACCACCACGGTAATGTTCGCCGCATCACAGCGCCGCATCATGAGAACGGCGGTCCAGAGATAGGTGTAGGGCCGCGCCCCGATATCGGGAAGATCGATTACAACCGCGTCACATCCTTCGAGCATCTCATCGCTTGGTTCCCGCCGCTTGCCGTACAATGAATAGACCGGAATGCCCAGCGCGGGGTGGGTATACCCCTCCCATTCGATCATGTTGGCCTGCGTGTCCCCGCGGTACCCGTGCTGGGGCCCGAAAAGACAGGTGAGATGTACTCCCGAGGAGGCGAGCACCTCGCTCGCGTGACGGAGGTCCGTCGCAACGGAGGCGGGATTGGCAAGCAGCCCGACGCGCATTCCGCCGAGTGGCGCGCACGATTCTTCTCGTAGTATATCGAGCCCTGTCTTCACTGTATCATTCGCCATCGTCGACTCCCGTAGGCGCGGCCGGTACGGCCATGGTACCCACCGTGCGCCATTGTAGCGCACGTGCCGGCATAAAACAACCGGAAGGATTTGCACATTGTGCCGCGTACCGTTACTATTGTACTATCTTTACCATAGTGTATCGGTATAATGCTGATAAAGGGTGAAAAAGCTCCGTTTGAGGGGGGGTTGGTATGAACCAGCCATACGGATCGAGAGCGCTGCGCGGCATTGCGTTGTGCGTGCTTTTCGCCGTTTTCGCTATCGGTTCCTGTACCAGGGAACAACCGTCCACGCAGCGCCGTGGTACACTGGTCGTCGGTGAGATCAGCGACTTCGAGTCATTGAATCCGATGGGAACCTCAGACGCTCATGCACGCGATATCTACAACCTGTTGTTCCTCTCGCTCCTCGATGAGCAGCCCGATTTCATAACATTCGAACCGCGCCTGGCCGAGTCGTACGCATTCTCCAACGACCGTGCGCGCCTCGTATTCCATCTCCGGCGGGACGTTTTCTGGAGTGATGGGGTGCCGTGTACGGCGCACGATGTGGTCGCCACGTTCCTCTTGCAGAAGAACCCGGACGTTATGTGGAGCGGACGGCACCTCAAGGAACGTATCGACAGCGTCACGGTGGATGACGATTTCACCGTGGTGTACCATTTCAACAAGGTATATCCGTACCAGGTGATGGACGCTAATGACGGCCCGATCATGCCGAAGCATGCGATCGAGGGAGTGCCGCCTTCCGAGATCAGGATGATCGAGGCGGAGGACCTCCCCGTGAATGGCCCGTTTCGCATCCTTGAATGGGAAAAGGGCCAGGCTCTCACACTGGTCCCGAATGAACGGTATTACGATGAAGGCAAACCGTACTTGGAACGGGTCGTATTCAAGATCATTCCCGATCAGGTGACGCTTCTCACGCAGCTGCGCGGCGGCGAGATAGATTGCATGGAGAGTATCCCGTACGCCGAGATCGAGAAGCTCAGAAAAAGCAATCGCGAGCTGCAGATATTCGATTACGAGACGAGGGCCTACATATTCATCGGCTGGAACGGGGCTCATCCCCTGTTCGGGAGCAGGAACGTGCGCCGCGCGCTGACAATGGCGATCGATCGGTCTCTCGTCATTGACAACCTCACGTACGGGTTCGCCGAGGAGTGCACCGGCCCCTTCGTTCCCCTGATCTGGGCGTACAATCCCGATATCGAACCGCTGCCGTACGATCCGGAACGCGCCCGCGAGATCCTGGCCGGGGAGGGATTCGTCGACACGGACGGTGACGGGTGGCTCGACCGCGGCGGCGAGACATTCGAGTTCGAGCTTCTGACCAACTACGGGAACCAGGTGCGGGCCGATATCCAGGTCATGGTGCAGGAGATGCTTCGCAAGGTCGGCATCAAGGTGAATGCGAGCTCGCTCGAGTGGCTCGTCTATCTCGACCGGCTCAAATCGTCCGACTACGATGCGGTCGTCCATGCGTGGCGTGTGGCTACAAAGGCCGACCTTGCGCCGATGTGGTCATGCGAGGCGCGGCGTGCGGACGGGTACAACCGCTTCGATTACTGCAATCCCACGGTCGACAGCCTGAACGCCCTCGCCGCGAGTATACTCGATTTCGAGGAGGCGAAGCCGCTTTTCTACAGGGCGCAGAAGATTATCTACAAGGATCAGCCGTACACGTTTCTCTACACGCCGCATGCGCTCGCCGCGATCAATACACGTTTCAAGAATGTTCATCCCGACCCGATCGGTATGTATCATTTTCTCTACGAATGGTGGGTGGAAGGGACCGAGTGACTCCGCGAGGGACACATCTCACGGCGACCATTCGTCCTCGCCGCACAGGAGCGGGAGGTGCCGCATGGTTCACAGGATCGGATTAGCAGCGCTGACGAGCGGGGTGACCGCACAGCTCATCAAGCCGTTTGTCGACCTCATCCAGACGAGGAAGTTCAACATCTTCCGCGTTCTCGATACGGGTGGTATGCCGAGCTCGCATACCGCCGTCGTGACGACCCTCACCGTTGGAGTTGCGGTGTATCAGGGGATCTCATCCCCGCTCTTCGGCATCTCTCTCATCATCAGCCTCTACTTTATCTTCGAGGCCACCGGTCTGCGTCAGGAGGTCGGCAACCAAGCGCGTGTCCTCAACGAGTTGCTGGCAAAGGTCAGGGAAGAGCACCACTTCGATACCGACGAGCTTCGTGAGCTGATCGGTCATACGTGGGCCGAGGTTATCGGCGGGTTCGCGCTGGGATTGTTTGTGGCATTGATCTTCTATTGATCTGTTTGGTCGTGACACGATACACCAAAAAAGCCTTGACAGAGAGGAAGAATCCGCCCGAGAATGCAGGCGGCGATGCAGAACGAAAGAAGGGACGAACGAAACGCAAACGAATCAACCCGAAGAGAGGACGGTCGCAAAGGAGAACGCCACGACACCGCCAGGAAGAGATATCAAAGTGTACTGTGCGAATAGCACCTGCCGGCCGGGTCAAGAGGGGTAATTTGGCTGTATTTACAAGGAGCGGGTATGCGGACAGGACAAGATAGGAGGAAGGATGATATGCGGATTGTCTCGGTGATCAATCAAAAGGGGGGATGTGGTAAAACGACCGTTGCGATAAACCTGTCTGCGGCATTCAGGGAAGTTGGAAAGCGGGTGCTTCTGATCGACCTGGATCCGCAGTCTCACGCGTCGATAGGGTTACGCGTCAATGACGATGACGTCGAGCATTCGACGTACGACCTCTTCATGAATCCCCGCGTGCGTATAACCGATGCGGCGTATCGTGTCGAGGAACAGTTCGATATCATTGCGTCATCACCGGTGCTGAGCGCCATTGAACAGGAACTGTCCGGGAAACCGGCACGCGAGACGAGGTTGATCTCGAAACTCCAGCGGGTCGTGGACCGGTATGATTATATCATCATCGATTCCCCGCCGAACGTGGGGCTCCTGACGTTCAACGCCCTGATGGCGGCGGGTGAGGTTATCATTCCGATCGATCCATGTTTCTTCTCGCTGCAGGGATTACAGAAGCTGCGGGAGACGATCGAGCTTCTCGAACGGGAGACCAACCACAAGGTCGCCGTACACGTGCTGGTCAACAATGTCGAAAAACGGACCATCTTCTCGAGGGAGCTGGTGAAAGATCTCGAACGCGATCACAACGCCGTACTGATGGATACCATCATCAGCCACTCGGTCCGTTACAAGGAGGCGGCGCAGCGCGGTATTTCGGTATTCAGGATGCAGAATGCGGATCGCCTTCAGCGCGAGTTTCTCTCGCTCGCCGAAGAGATCGAAAACAGGATCTCGATGATCGATATGCAGGACATCGACGGCTGGATGCTCAGGCTTCACGGGCCGCGCCGCGTGCAGGAAGGGATCCTCTTCGTAATCGATGCTCCCACTGCCCAGAACGTATACCTGACCGGTGAATTCACGAACTGGTCCCGCGAAGGGTTCAGGATGCACAGGGATGAGAAGGACGGTTTTTGGAAGTCGGTAATGCACCTCGAGCCCGGTGAGTATGAATACCGATTCATCGTCGATGGAGTGTGGATCAAGGATCCGAATAATGCGGACTCGGTGCTCAACGAGTTCGGCCAGGAAAACTCATTATTGATCGTATAGCACATGCCCGGGGAACGCACAGCAAAGCGATTCGACGAAATTTCCCATCTTTTTCTCTCCTCGCCCGTGCGGCGCGATGTGCCGCCTGTGGCATCCGCCGAGGTAACCCTGTGGCTCGCCGTTAACGGGCACGCGTACAACAGGGCGCTCGTCGCCGCCGGCGTCGCCGAGGCGTTTTCCCGGATCGGCGTGCGATGCACGCTGGTGGAGATCGGGAGGGGACTGCCGAACGTCGGGTATTACTTCGCGCTCGAGCCGCGGGATTATCTCGCCCCGACGCTGGATGAATCACGGGTCGTAACGGGCCAGGTCGATTCACACATACGATTCGTATACGCGATCGATCCGGCATTTTTAGAGCCGTTTCATCCGGGTAAGGCGGTTTCCGAGGCGCCGCACGTCATCGTGACGGCGTTCCGGCGCCCGCTCGATGGGCGGATGCCCATCTCTCTCTCAGCGGTGGCGGCCGTTGCGGACCGTTTTGCCATGCTGGCAGCGGGCGATGGAGGACGGAAGCCGGACGGCATCGTTGTGTTCACCGATTCGTGCACGGACGATCGAGCGCGCGCTATCAAGACCATCTTCCATCTCCCCTATCCGGAGGCGGTACTCTTCGTCGCGGAGCGAAGACCCGTGGGGGGAGCCGTGGAGGATTTCACGGGAGCACTAGCCTACCCGTGCGAGTTGCTCCGAGTGTGGGGGAGGCGTTCACCGCCGGCGCATCCGTTCTTCACGGATCTCGCGACACGGTATCTCCAGGTGCTCAGCCACCGCCGGAAAGGGAGTGTGAAGCATGCAACCCCGTGACGGCGCCGCGAGTGCACTGAATGAGATGGCGGGGCGCCTCGCCGATGCTCCGGTGCGTGATCTCTTTATACGTTTTTGCCACGAGATTGCTCATTTTGCCGATTCCGTGGCGATGGATGTTACACCGTTCGAAGTGCGGTTCTCGGGTCCGCATGGATTCCGCATGCATGTATCCCCGTACCGCGACCTGTTCCGCGTATCGATCGAAATGGCAAGTCCGTGCGACGTCAGGGTGAGCACGGAGGACGGGTACGTCTCGGCCCTCGATCTCGCGCTCAAAGCGTTTCTGGATGCGTACGCGCGGACAGGTGAGAAAACTGAAACGGATCAGTGCCCCCCTCGAAGCACCACGCACACCCCGCCCCGCGCATAATCGACACGGGCATTCCCCGACAATTTACTTTCCCGGCCCCGGGGTATTTACTATCTTTCTATGGGACCCCGCAGTGTGTGTGAGGTGTAGTATGAAAACAAGGCTTACGTTATTATTCGCTCTGGCGGGAACGATTGCGCTCGGGTCCTGTATATTTCAGAATGATCCCCTGAGACCGAACAATCCACCAATCATTCGATTCTCCTGTCCACCGGAGATGTATCTCAGCATGGTCGCGCCCGATTCACTGCTGTTCTCAATCGGTGCACTCGACGCCGACGGCGACATGATCGACTACTGTTTCACCATAGGTGATTCGGTGATCGGCACGGATGATTCAATCATGTTCTTCGCCGTGGACAGTGGGTCCTACCACCTGCAGGGGATCGCCATGGACGGCAGCGAACGTGCTACGCGCAGCTGGTACGTCACGGTCGACGAGGATTACAACGAACCGCCGTTCATCATCGGATTCCTTCCATCGCAGAACGAGGTGGCGTGCGCCGTCGGGGAGACGCTCGTTTTCAAGTTCTCCGTCATCGACGACGATCCCAAGGATCTTCAATATATCTACGTGCTTTCCAAGATCGGCGAATCCCAGGTTCGTAGATTCTACGGATCGTCGAGGCTCGAGTACCGGTTCCTCGAGCGGGGGTATTACGACCTGGAAGGGATTGTCTGGGACGGTGAATACGGCGACACAACGAGTTGGTCCATCAATGTTACCGGGGACCCGGATACCATCGCTCCGGACGCCATCATCGACCTTGAGGGACGGACGGGTGAAGATCTCGGTTCCGTTTGGATAACCTGGACGGCGACCGGAGACGATGGCGCAACCGGCGCCGCCTCGGCGTATGAGGTGAGAACATCAACCAAACTGATACTCACGGAAACGGACTGGGCAGAGGCATCCCGTAAGAACAACACACCGGTACCGTCGCCCGCCGGAACGCGGGAGACGATGATCGTCCGTGCCCTGAACCCCGGCACGTTCGTCTACATGACGATGCGCGCAATCGACGATTTCTTCAACTATTCCCCCCTCGGCAACTGCATTCATCTACTCTCGCGCGGTATCGATGCGACCGGGCATGTCTACGACATGATTACCGGAGAACCGATCGAGGGATTCTTCGCCATATCGCACGAACGGCGGGACACTACCGATGCATCGGGTGCCTACTTACTGAAGAATCTGCCGTACT
>CBFCXB010000122.1:0-7164 GCA_965601905.1 uncultured bacterium
CGAAGATCGCGGTCGGTTTCTCGCGTAGCGCATCCTGGTCCCCCGCCACGGCGGCGAGCATCGCGTGCATCACGCGGAATGCCTCGATCTTGAAGGTGCCCGTCACCACGGGCTTTGCCGAGTACTGGAGGGCGATGTACACGCGGTATCGGTCGGCGATCTCCTCGGGCACGTCGCCGGGAACGACGCCGGTGCTCTGCGCCGCGTAATGCGGGAGGGCGTCGGTGAGGGTCGCGAATTTCACCACATCCGCCGTGACCGGCGCCCGTGCCCTCCCCTCCCGGTAATCGTATATGCGAAGCGCGGCGGAGCCGGGATTGAAGTGGACGCGATCCGCGCCGAGATCCATGACCGCCTCTCCGCCGCGGTTGTACACGAGGATGCGGCCGGGGGCGGTCGCGAGCGCATTCTCGACGACAGACGGCGGGATGTAGACGCGTCCCTTCTCCGAGTCGATACGCGCACCGGCGCCGTCCAGGAGCGCAACCGCCTCATCATTTTCCACGAAGACTCCCAATTCCTCGAGAATTCTCTTCGCCTCCTCGACGATCTTTCCTCTCGCCTCCTCGCTGAACCAGGTGATACGGGGAATCAGTGCCATACCGTTTCCTTTCTTGTCCTGTGCCGTGCATTGAACGGTGAAGCCCGCGCCGCGATGCCACACCGCACACTCTCATTCGAGCAGCCTGAACGGGCAGTCGGTGCGCCCGCAGTTGCGGCACGAGTTCTCGCTCCTCATGCGCGCCGGGCTCTCGTCTATGTGAATGGCGAATGATACCGACTTGCGCGGCACCATCATCATGCTCTCCGTCAGTCGGACATCGATACGTTCCGCCGGTACGAGCCGGAACATCGCCGCCTGCTCGCGTATGTCCCAATCGCCGTAACCGGGACTCGCGCGGCACGAGGTCCGCAGACTCGCGCGCGCGGCCTCCGCCTGTATCCGCCCGTCCATGTATTCGGCCGTCGCCTCGGCGGCGACGGAACCAATCGCATCCAGTACGAATGCGGAGAGGAGATCATCACCGCCGCCGAGCCGCGTGACCTCTCGCTCCAGTGCCGGGCCGATCGTGCAGACGCAGAAGGCGACACTCTCCAGTTCGGTGAAGATCGTCGATTGGGGGAGCGCACTGCCGGCCGTGATCACGTAGACACCCGCGGGGCGTATCAGTTCCCCGGCGATTGGCATGTACTCTTCGATCGTCCGCTCGACCCGCTCCGGTGTCGACGTGCCGCCCCGGTTCGTGGCGCTGCTCCTTTTCGCGGCGCTGTTCCGTTTCGCGGCGCTGTTCCGTTTCGCGGCGCCGAGCAGACGCAGCACCTCAGCGCGGTCCACGGTAACATCGAAATCCTTCTCTATGACCGGCTCCATCGATTCTCCACGATACTCCACCGTGCCGGGTGCCTGTCACGGCGAACCGCCCCGGGCCCGCCGCGTCGCCTCAGCCGCGTCGCAGAGCCTCAGCTGCGTCGCAGAGCATCAGCCGCCCCGCGGCGCCTCAGCTGCCCCGCGTCGCCTCAGCCGCGTCGCAGAGCCTCAGCCGCGATGCGTCAAGCGGTCGTAAATTGCCCTGATGAATGCGGGAGTCGTACCGCAGCACCCGCCGACGGCATTCGCCCCGGCCCGCACGACCCGATCGATATCCTCAGCGAACTCCTCCGGACGCTGCCGGTAGACCGCCACGCCGTGTTCCATCTCGGGTCTGCCGGCATTCGGCTGGAAAAGAAGCGGCGCCGCCGTTGCGTTTCTGAACTCGGTTACGAGTTCGATCATATCCCCGCTCGTGAGGGTGCAGTTCGATCCGATGACATCGGCGCCCTCCCCAAGGAGCGTCTCTATCCCCTTGACGGGCGTATCGCCCATCAGCGTGAAGTATCCACGGGGTTTGCGCTCGAATGTCAGTTCGACGATCACCGTCTTCTCGGAAACCGCACGCACGCCCCGCAGCGCAGCGACCGCTTCGCGTATATCGTACATCGTTTCGATGAGAAAGAGATCGACTCCAGCCTCCTCGAGCGCCTCCGCCTGCTCGCGAAACGCCTCCTCGGCCTTCGCCTCGATCAGGGTGCCCACCGGCGGAAAGAATTGTCCCGTCGGACCCATATCGCCGGCAACGAATATCCCGCTCCGGTCGGATTCCTCACGTGCCCGCTGCACGAGCTCGGCGGCCGCGGCATTGACCGCCGCGACATCGAGATCACGTCCGGCTATGGAGGAGGCGAGCTTGATGCGCGTCGCTCCGAACGTGTTGGTCTGGATCACCTCGGCGCCCGCCGCAATATAATCCGCATGCACATTCCGCACGGTATCCGGCCGGGAGAGGTTCCACGACTCCGGCACCTCTCCCTCGCACAGCCCCGCCGCGATCAGCATGCTTCCCATGCCGCCGTCGAAGAGCACCACCTTGCGCTGTATCAATTCCGCAAATATACGCTTCATTATCCAGTCACCTCGCCGCCACCCACCCGAACGGGGCAGGATTCACTTCCAACCTCCCGCCGTCCTTCTCACGCGTCTACCCCGAGCAGCACCTTCACGAGATTGACCGCTCCCACCGCATCCCCCGCGTAGCCGTCGGCGTCGATTTCCCTGGCCCATTCCTCGCTGCACGGTGCGCCCCCGACCACGACCCTGACCTTCTGCCGCATCGAGCGCTCCTCGAGACGTTCGATGACACGTTTCTGTCCATTCATGGTGGTGGTGAGAAGCGCCGAAATGGCGATACAATCGGCCTTCACATTTTCCGCTTCCTCTACGAACCGCTCCACCGGTACATCCGCTCCGAGATCGGTGATCTCGAAACCATTTGCCGAGAGCATTGTTGCCACGAGCGTCTTGCCGATATCGTGGATATCTCCCTCGATCGTGCCGATCACCACGTGCCCCTGCGCGCTCGGCGCCGCCGCTTGGCCCTCGAGGGCCGGCTGCAGAACCGCCATTGCCTTCTTCATCGCCTCGGCCGCCATGACGAGCTCTGGGAGAAACAGGGAGCCCTCCTCCCAGAGGCGTCCGACCTCCTTGATTCCCTTTACAAATCCGTTTTCGATCACCTCGAGCGGCGGACATTTCTCCTCCATGGCCCGGCGGGCCAGCTCATAGGCGCGCGCACTGTCGCCGCCCAAGATCGTTTCGGCGCATTCATCGTACAATTTATTCATTCCCGTTACCTTCCCTTGAGAATTTCAGGAGACCGGCTCATGGCACTCGTACCGGTATCTGCCCGGTAGCGTAACCCATTCGGCGCAGTTAAAACAAGTGCCATTTACGCTGCAACGCAATTGCCAAATTTAATGCTCCTGTGCACTTAATTACAACCGCGGCGCTTACACTCTCGTCGGCGGCGTCACTTTTTATTATGAGTTGTATTACTTATTTTCGTAAACGAAACTTGTCCCGGCGTTGGGTGTATGTACCGCGCCATCTTCAGATAGTGATCGTTAACTCACACACTATCAGGGCATGCACCGCGTGTGTCAAATCCTGTTGTCAGCATTCTATCAGTAATTGTTGTCCGGGCGGTGAGCCGGTAATAGTGCCCGGTTTTTTCCTATCGTATGCGCTGGCACAATGTTTGCGGTGATATCATGGAGCTGCGGCGAAAGGAACGGCAACGATGAGTAAATCGGGATTCGAGGAATGCTCGGCCGCGACCGGCGGCGATCGGTTTGCGGCCCAAACCGACCACCACGGTCTTCGCCGCCGTTCATGGAGGAACTGGCTCCTTCTCGCGGCGGTGCCGGTTATCACCGTTACGGGGCTCGCCACCTCGATTCCTCCCCTCCTGAGCAAGCGCGCCATCACCCTCTGGCCGTGGGTCAATACCGATCTTGTGCTTCTGGCCGGCCTTTCTCTGACCGTTATAATCTTCTTCATATACCTTTCCCAGCAGCAGCGCAGCATCCTTGTGATGCAGGGCGCTCTCCAGGAACTCCAGGACATGAGCAACAACCGAACGCGGCGGCACTACGTGCGCCTCTTCGCCCTTTTGAATGTGAGTCGCATCATCGGCTCGGAGACGAACCTGGATGGTGTCTTCGGCTGCGTCACGAATATCTGTGTCGAAACATTCTCCGGCAACCGTTCCTCACTCATGCTGTTCGACAAGAACAAAGGTGATCTGTTTGTCCGCTCGGTGAGCGGGATTGAAGGCGAGAGGATCATCGGCAGGCGTCAGAACCTCGGTGAAGGAATCGCCGGATGGGCCGCTCAGAACCGCCAGGCCCTTTTCCTGTCGCGGAACGTCGATCTCAGCAGATACCCCGGCCTCGATGTCGAAGACACGACAGCCCTCGCCGCAATGGTGGTTCCCATCATCGTCAGGGACGAGCTTGTCGGCGTCCTCAACGTCAGCACCAAGAAACAGGATGTCGTTTACGACGAGGAGGACCTGCGCGCTCTTCAGGTCTTCGCTGAAAATGCCGGAGCCTGTATCCGCCATACAGAGCTCATCGAGTGGATGCACATGACGATCGAACGGCTGCGCAGCTCCCTCCGCGAGCGCGCCAGTTCCAAAGGAAGAACGCCCATCGAATCCAACACACCACCACTGTAACCGGCGGGTACGCGCGTATCCCGGGTATTGACCGATCACGCCTCAAAGCGATACCGTGTTTCAGTACAACGGACCTTCGGGCCGGAGCCGTTTATCCGGGGAGGAGAGATGCGTTGAATGCGGAGACCGGAATCAAGAATCTCCTTGTCACGGGCCCTCCCGGATGCGGAAAGAGCACGCTCATTATACGTGCGCTGCGGCGCGTCGGCGTGCCGGCCGGCGGATTCACAACCGCCGAGATACGGGAGCCCGGGGGTGCGCGTGCCGGATTCCGCATCACCGGCTTGTCGGGCGCCGAGGGCGTGCTCGCGCATGTGACGTTCACGTCCGGGCCCCACGTGGGCCGGTACCGCGTCAACGTGGATGATCTCGAGAGGGTCGGTGTCGCCGAGATCGAACGCGCGCTGGACGACCCGTCGACGGCCCTCATAGTCATCGACGAGATTGCCCGTATGGAGCTCCTCTCCGAGGGATTCCGGCGGGCGGTGACGCGGGCGCTCGACTCTCCCAAACCGCTCCTCGGAACGATTCAGGCCCGCCGTGACAGCTTCCTCGATCAGGTGCGCGCGCGGGATGATACGACGGTCATTCCGCTCGAGCGGGGAAGGCTCGAAACGGCCGAAGCCCGTATCGTCTCGTACATTAAATCTTTTCTCGATTAGGTGTGGTGTGTGTGCGGCGGCGTGTGCCCCGCGAATATTCCCGATACGGGGTGGCGCCCACGCAAAAAGGCCGGGCGCACCGGTATCCCAACATAAAGATGACCTTACCCCCCTGAAGGCCGACCTCTTTAGGAGGCAGCGCCCGGCCAATTCGGGAATGCTCTATCCTTTATCTATGTCGCCGCCGAGCCGATCCCCGCAGCGCGGGGGGTGGCGGACCGGCCGGCTTGATTATTTCCCGGCGTACTCCTTCTCGATGGCGAAGCGCGGTTCGATATCGACCGGCACCCCCTCGAGCTTCGCGAGCGAGGCCTTGACTTCGTCACCCATCGTTCCGTACATCTCTATGAACTTCTTCGCCCCATTGTAATCACCGAGGGCCTGAAGTGTCAGGATATCGTGGGAGAATGCATTCACCGCGTCGCGTACCCGGCCGAGATCGACGGACCACGAACCGGTAGCCGCATCCTGTACATAGGCGCCTTTTTTCTTGAAGTAGTTGAACGCTAACATGTTGGCCCTGCCATGCGCCGAATCGATTCCAAATCGAACAGATCGGAAGAAACCGGCGAGATAGGTCACCGCTGTTTCCTCCGTCAGGCGGCGGGGGAAGAAGCCGTCATCAATAAGATAATACAAATTATACTGTCCCACAACGTCTGCCTTGGCCTCCTCGATCGCCGAGTGCGCCTCGCGGAGCGCCTTCTGCGCCGTCGTCTCCGTTCCGTCCTCCAGTGTTATGAAACCGGGGCCGAGGCCGTGTGAGAACTCGTGCAGGAGTATGTGATTGAAATAAGCATCGAAGGTGACCCGTGGGAGCTGCTCCTTCGCAACGAGCAGCTCGGCTATCGGCATGAGAACCTTGTCGAATTTCGCATGGCAGATATTCCGGAGCATGACCTTCTTCGATCCCTTGGCCTCCTGGACGCGCTCATCGTTGGGAAGGTTGAATGCGAGTGTCTGCACGCCCGCCTTTGTATCCCCGGCCGAGAAGATCAGATCGACGACGGAGATCGGAGACTCGAGCCCGCGGTCGAGGTTCTTGTGCCGGTCCTCGATCGGAAGGTTCTTCTCCATCTTCAAGATGTACGCCTTCAGACCGTCGAGCTTATTGCTCTCCCCGGGATCGCGCGCGCACACGAACGCCTCGAATGCGGCCTTGTAGTTGAAGAGGTTGTCCTCGTACACCTCGTACGGGCCGATCGTCACGTCGATCACGTTGTCACTGACATCCATCCACGCCATGTCGCTCTCGTAGTAATCGTCGGAGAAGAATGCATCGGCGCGGGTTTCGAGAAAACGCGCGAGGGATTCGTTCTTTGTGTGTGCGGCGGCTTCCCTGAGATATCCCGCCGCCTTCGCGAGAAGCTCACGGTGCTCCTCCGAGTAGGGTATCGCTTCCAGGCCGCCGGCATCGTCGCGGCATATCACGGTGAATGTTCCTTCAAAGTTTTCTTTGTCCTCCGGGTGCGCGGCGATCCATGCCTCGAACTCATCCCGTGTCAGTTCGGCGGGATAGAAGGTCGCCCCGGGCGGCTTCGGCCTGTCGCACAGTACCGGCTCGTCGGACGCGAGGCGGTCCCACGGTCCGAAGTTGATCCGGAAAAACCGGATTTCCGCGGGATCGCCGCGTTCCATGATCTCACGGCGCATCTCGACGTTTTTGCCGCAGACCTGCCGGAGAAACAGCTCGTCCATGACCTCTGCCGCGTAGTAGAGATTCTCGAGAACCGGACGGTCCTCATCGGAGATGAGATTCCACGGGACACCGATGTCGACCGGCGCATAGGCCGCAAGCCGTTCCTCGACCGTCTGCGCTTGCTGCGTTTGCGCCGCACCGGCGACCGGGCCGAGCACGAGGAGCATCGCCGCGGTGAGAATCGCCAGGCAGGTGATCAAAACCGTGATGCGTTTCTTATACATTGAGATCCTCCCTCCTGTTTCTTCTT
>CBFCXB010000123.1:0-7093 GCA_965601905.1 uncultured bacterium
CAAAACGCCCAAAAGCCGTCCGCTCGTCATTGACGCGAAAATCCAATTTCTTATCCATTAATATTACATTGACACAGGAATATTTCCGTGAGAACATTAAAAAAGTTCAATAAAGGGAGGGATAAATGAAACGCAAGGTATTAGTTTTGCTGTTGTTTATCACGTTCCTTCTTTCCGCTTGTGCCATGCCAACTCAGGAAATAGACAATGCAAAAGCCGCAGTCGAAGCCTTAGCCAAGGAAGGAGCCATCTATGCTAAAGATGAATTCAAGAAGTTGAACGATGAATTAACTGCTGCTTTGGATGAAGTGAATACTCAGAACAATAAGTTCTTCAAAAGCTATGGAAAAGCCAAGGAGATGTTAGCCAAGGTTAAGACGGACGCCGATGCCCTGACAGCAGTTATATCTCAAAGGAAAGAGGAGACCGAAAAAAAATTAAAGACCCCATACTTTTTAGATTGGATATCGAAAAAAAAGAATTATGATTTGAGCGAATTGAAAGAAGATGGTGAATATGTATATAATTCGAAAAACATAAAGAAATGGTCAGAAATATATGACGAATGGGATAAAATTGAGGAACCATATCTTATCGAAGAAATAGCATATAATGAATTTGGTCTTTATAATGAAAAAACCCTTAAAAATTCACAAGGAATAGTTGCTAAAAAACTTATTCTACGTAATCGATATAATCCAACGCAAATTTCAGGTGAAGCATTAGTTTACCCTGATGAGACAACAATACATCTTGTAGATTTTTCCGGGGAATTTGAAGATATAGAGATTGCGTCCAGAGAAAAAATGTGGTTATGTTTAGATAAAAGAGGGAATATAATTAAAAAAGAGGGGAAACCAATACTCCTGAAACCTTTTCAAGCAAAACAGAAAACAACCTTCAAAAACAGCTATAGTGGCGCATTTATCTTAAAGAAAGTTACAAAAATCTACCTCTGTGAAAATTGCAGTTCAGTTTCAGGGATTAAAAATCTTAGATTTGTCTGGTAATTTAACCTGACATGAACCCCGTAGTGTAAAATTATTCAGCCGACGTACAATCAACAATCCCCCTTGAGCTTGCATGCCCAAGTCCGACGTAATTTCGGCTGGTTGACAGGTTGTGCTAGACGTCCGATAATGCTCATTTCTTGTCCAACACCTTAGGGGGAGTTATGAGCTTTATTATTCGGCCCTGGCATATATTCTTGCTCGGTCTATCAGGCTGGGTAAATCGCCAGCAACAGCATATGATCGATTACCTGATCACGGAGAATCAAATCCTGAAAGAAAAACTAGGTAAGAAACGAAGTCTTCTTAACGACGATCAACGCAGGCGCTTGGCTGTAAAGGGCAAGATTTTGGGACGCAAACTGTTGCTGGAAATCTCGACCATTGTAACTCCCGATACGATCTTGCGGTGGCACAGACAACTTGTCGCTCAGAAATGGGACTATAGTGATCGACGAATAGGGAGGCCTGGACGACCGCCGGTATCTGAAGAAATGACGCAACTAGTTCTGCGGATGGCCCGAGAAAACCCAATGTGGGGATACGACAGAATCCAGGGAGCTCTCAGCAATATTGGTTATGAGATTTCTGACACAACTGTGGGAAACATACTCAGAGCCAATGGCATCGAACCGGCACCGGAACGAAAGCGACAGACCACATGGAAAACGTTCCTGAAAGCCCACTGGGAGATGCTGGGAGCAATCGACTTCACGACGATTGAAGTTTGGACAAAAGGCGGATTGGTCACCTTTTATCTTCTATTCGTGATGGAGATTGCCACGCGTCGTGTTCACTTTGCCGGCTGTTCTGCGAGCCCCGAAGAACTGTGGATGAAGCAGATTGCCAGGAATCTTACCGACGCCTTTGATGGTTTCTTGAATGGCAAACAGTACGTGCTCATGGATCGAGACGGCAAGTTTTGTCCCGCGTTCCGAGAGATCTTGAAGAACAAAGACATAAAACCAGTGCAACTTCCTCCACGAAGTCCGAATTTGAACGCCCATGTGGAGCGTTTCCACCGCTCGCTTAAGGAAGAGTGTCTCAATCGAATGATCTTTTTCGGTGAGAAATAGCTACGAAAGGCAATCAACACATTCCTGGAGCATTTTCACACGGAACGGAATCACCAGGGGCTCGCGAATCGATTGATCGAACCCGGAGGAGAGGTTGATCTGCGTGACGGCGACGTTCTATGTCGCGAGCGGCTCGGAGGTATGCTTCGATACTATTATCGCAAGGTTGCATGATAACAGAATCTCGATTGTTCCTTCTGTTCGTAATACGGAATGATCGCATGAGCGATTTGCACTAAACCAGACGGGTTGATTGACTGGAGGGTTTCATATTACGCTGTTTGCGACCGAGATTAACCTAACGTGTTCGATTAAAGACACGATTTCAGAGAATTTGGCATTCGTTTGAGTTTCTTCACCATACGGGGGTACGGGTACGAGATCACAAACTTCGATGTACGAGAAGCGTTCGATAACACCATGAAGGCAGCCGAGCATGCGGGATGCGCGCGCGACACGCTCGAGCGCATTCTTGCATTGGTATCCGCAGGTGGTGCCGGCAGCCGGTTCGTCGCCAAGAGTCTCGCGAGGGAGCTCGAGTGAGATATTGAGAAATTGCACGGCAAGCACTCGATATTCCGCGAAAATTGAAAGCGTGACTATCCCGGAGATAAGTTCCACGTGATGAGCGTTTCGAACAGCTCGGTCTTGATCACGATTTTCTCTTCATCGTGATGGGAGAGTCCCTCATCCGGAAAATCGATCAGGCCGAACCGTTTCATGAAGCGATCGAGCACCCTCAGGCAGTAGCACGATTCATATCTCTCCTGCCCGATTAGAGAATCGTCGCCGCCGAAATCATCGAGCGCAATAGGGAATGCATCGAGAAACCGCTCGGCGTAGAACCGCGCTTCCCGCCCTTCTCCGCCGTACCGCGTCACCAGGTAGAGCGAGAAGCCGAATCCATTTTGTATGATCCTGGTATCCTCGTATCTGTCCTCGTACCCCCAGTTGTACGTGGTGACGAAGGTCTCGAGTAGGCGGCGGTAGAGCTCGCCGGCGGAATACCGCACCGATGTCCTCTTGTACTTGCCGGTGAGCGTCATTGTGCCGCGGCGTTTCGTGGTGAATCCCGCAATACCGGTGAGCAGATTGATCAGATGGATGTACGGCGCGTTCTCCTCGCTCCGTATGGAGACACTGATATCCAGGCCATCGAAGGCCGGGAAATCCATCTCCCGCAGCCTCCGGACGATCTTGAGCGGCAGGTTCCCCTTCTTGGTGAGCTTTACCGGCTCGTGCTTCCCTATGAGATCGAGGTACTTGATGACATGATCAAAAATTGGCGCCTTCCTGAGCATCTCCTCGTCCGTCTCCTCGTTGATCCGCAGGGGGGATGTCTCTGGATCGAACGGGCTGAAGAGGAGCGCCCTCATCTCGTCGAGGCCGAACCCCTCGAAGGAGTTGCTCAGCCGCTCTTCGCGCTCGGACAGATGGGGCTCCGCCGTATCGACACTGTTGCCGTCCTCTGACAGCGGTCCCTCTGTATCGACGTCACTCTCTGACGGCTCCGCCGTATCGACACCGCCGCCGCGCTCCGACATCGGCGCCTCTGCGCCGCCGCCTCGCTCGCACGCCGCAGCATCCGTATCGCCACCGCCGCCCCCGCACAGATTTTCCAGCAACCCGCTGCCCGCTTCGATCAGCAGCTCTATATCCTCGCTCAGCTCCACGTTGATCCTCAGGGCCGCGGCCGCCGGCTCGAGCATAAGGGCCGTTTCAACCGCGCCCGTCAGTATCGTATCGGGAATCAGCTCGTTTTTCTCGATAAAGGTCATGAGCTGCCGCGGAAATTCCTCGGGATAGCGGGAGGGGGACGCGGTATGGAATCCGAGAATCGCGGGCGAATCGTGGTCGACGCAGAGCATCACGCGGGGATAGTAGCCCCGTCTTCCCTTTTCGCGCACCGGCCCCGGCAGGTAGAAACAATCGATTTCCCAGGTATCCGGGGTGCGGGGTATATTCTTTTTGATTCTCGCAATTCGAACCTCATCCAGCGGCTCGGCCGGAACGGTGGATTCCCCGTCACTGACCGGCGTTATCCGGCCGTCCCGCCACCTCAGGCCGTCCGCCGTCCGTTCCGGCACCCTCACCAGATACCCCTTACCGCCGGGAGGTGCGAGGAGGCCGGGATCGTCCCGGAAGCGGAGCGCAACACCCATCGCCTGCTCGAGGATGTGAACGATGAATTCGGCCTCGCGGGCGTCGACGCCCCGGGGCTCGAAGCCGGGGCTGTGGCTCCTGATGCGGGGCCAGGCATGGGGACCGACCGCCCGGTAGCCGACATGTTCCAGAATCCGTATATCTTCCTCTTCGAGACTCTCCCGCTCTTCGAACGAGACCGTGAGGAATCGCTGCGAGAGGAAGGCGTCGATGCGGCGCAATTCTATCTCCTCGTCCCTGATTCGGTAGAATCCCTTCAATCCCTCGGGACCGAGAAAGGCGGTGATGGCAAAGTGTTGACAGTCCCTTCCCATTACGGAGCAGTAGGCCGTTTCTCCGCCGGCCGGATCGATGACGCCGAAAAGATCGGCGTCCCACATCCAGTTCCAGCAGGCCATCTCCCTGAATCCGGCGGCGGCGTTGTAGAGCCGCTTTCGGAGACCGGTCGGGGGCTTGGTGCGCGTTCTTTTATCCATATGCCTCATCCCTTCATCCAGTAGCCGATACCCATCCCCCGTGGGCGATCATCTCGAGAATCGTTTAATGGAATATGGTCTTATCGATCACGACGGTCCAGATTGGCGGTTTTATCTCGTGTCCCGTTCATGCATAGATCTCCAGACAGCGTATCGTGTCGTGTAGTATACAATCTACTGAGGGATTGTCAATCGCCAATCATAATGAAACGGGCTCTCAATCGCTGGCCATGATGAAGAGCGGCTTCGCCTCGAAGCTCTTGTAGTAGGGACGAAGCCGCTCCGTATTGTAGTACTGGTCCACGTCGACGACCTTCTTGTAGCTCGTCACCATCTCGATCGGCACGTTGTCGTAGCGGCCGTTGCGCAGGGCCACGAGCCGCCCCGCAGTCCCTTCCAGGATCAGGTTCAACGCCAGGTTGCCGTAGGCCATGGGAACGATGGAATCGATCGCGTCGGGATCGCCGCAGCGCACGAGGTACCCCAGTCTCTGATTGATGACATTGATTCGTCTGCCATTGTTGAATTCGGGAGATATGTCCCTCAGCCGCCTCGAGATGTAATCGCCGCTCCCGCCGAGCTTCTTGTGTCCATAGGCGTCTTGCTCCTCTTCCGAGTAGATCATTGTGCCGCCTTCAACCTTGGCGCCCTCCGAGACGAGGACGACTGAATAGTGGCTCGGATTTGTAAACCAGTCACGAACGAGGAGCTCGCACAGGTTTTCCATCTTGAATGGGTATTCGGGGATGACACAGCGGTTGGCGGCGCCGGCCATTGTCGGCAGCAGGGCGGTAAAGCCGGCATACCGGCCGAATACCTCGATCACGAGGAACCGCTCGTGCGATCCGGCGGAGGTGCGCAGGCTGTGCGTCATCTCGATCGTCCTCGTGACGCACGTGCTGAATCCGATGCAGTAATCCGTCCCCGGTACGTCGTTATCCATTGTCTTGGGTATCGCGATCACCTTCACGCCCTCGTCATGCAGCCGTACGCCGTAGCTCAGCGTATCGTCTCCACCGATCGGGATGACATAATCGATGCCGAGAAAATCGAGATTCTTCAGCACTTCGGGGGTCAGGTCGTTTACCTCGGCATTATACCGGTCCTTCAGGTGATCCGGCACGCTCATGGCAGTAACACTGCTGGGGCGCGTCCTCGAGCTGTGCAGGAATGTGCCACCTGTCCGTCCGATCCTGTTCACCATCGTCTCCGTCATGAGCTCGTAATTATTTCTGTTGTCCGCTTCCTTGTCGCGTATGATATCGAGCATACCCGCCCAGCCGCGCCGGACACCTATCACTTCGTACCCTTCGCGGATCGCCCTGATCGTCACGCTCCTGATCGCGGGATTAAGCCCCGGCACGTCCCCGCCGCCGGTCAGTATACCGATCCTACCTTTTACGGCATTCGTTTTACTCATCTCTTGATCTCCATCAGGTTTCTTTCCGGAAGTTGCCTGCCTTCAATGCGAATGAATGCAGATCTTCACCCGGGCAGCGATAATGATTTTCATTCACATGATTCTATTAAATGCGACCTTGTGTCAAGACGCTTTCAGAGGACCGGAATGTCGGGCCGGCCGCTTTATCATTACATGATCGTTTCAATGAATCTGCCGCCGCCGTTCGAGCACGGCAAGTACGAGAAGGGTGGCGGTCAGCAGAAGAAAGAACAGCGGCATCCCGGCGGCGACGGACTCCGCGCGGACCCCCTTGAAATCGAACCATCTGAATGTACCGGACAGCCCGAGATAGCAGAGAAAGGGATAGAGTATCTGGAACACCCGTCCGCCGCCCGTCCAGACGCCGCACGCGAGCGCCAGCGCGGAGACGAACATTGCTCCCACGATCAACGCCGCGAACATCTCTGTGCGCCCGGCTATCAGAAGCCTGAGGCCATACCCGAATCCCATCACGAGGGCCACGATCGTACCGGCGATCCAGGCCGCCGGGAGCTGGCGACGTTTGGATCGCGCCGCCTTAAAAACGAGCGACTCGGTCTGGAACCGCCGTTCGCGACTGCCCATCAGCGACCAGACCATCGTGGGCCAGGCCCAGGCGATCGCAAGCAACAGGGTCCGCACGGGCTCTTTCGGCACGACGGCGGAGGCGATGATCAATCCGAGTGCCCCGCCGTACCACCACCAGGCCCTACCGGCCAGCAGCATGCGCAGCTCGATACGCGTCAACGTCCAGAGCCTGGATCGTTTGCGCGCGCCCGCGAGTGGCGTGAGTTGCGTGAAGGCGATCGCTCCGGTTCGGGCGGAGTCAATCCCAGCACCGGCATCTGCATTAGCGCTTGCATCAGCCCCGGCGCCGATCCCGGCACCGGCATCGGTCTTGGCTCTCCCCCCGGCTCCGCCGCGCTT
>CBFCXB010000124.1:0-7059 GCA_965601905.1 uncultured bacterium
TGCTCGGCCGCGTCCCGCGCATACATACCGCGCAGCCTGTGGCCCACCGTCAGAAAACGGCTCGTGGCGATGATCGAGACGATCGAGATGGGGGACGTGATGGACTTCCGCAACTTCATGTCCGCCGTGATCGACAAGGCCGCCTTCGAGAATATCAAGGGGTACATCAACTACGCGAAACGGTCGCCGTACGCCCGGATTATCGCGGGCGGCAGGTGCGACGACCGCGTCGGGTATTACATCGAACCGACCGTGATCCTCGCCAAGCGTCCCGACTTCAAAACGATTGTGGAGGAGATATTCGGTCCCGTGATCACGATCTACGTGTATAGCGACAGGCAGCTCGAGAGGACGCTCCAACTGTGCAGCACGAGTTCTCCGTACGGATTGACCGGCGCGGTCTTCGCGCAGGACCGCGCGGCCATCGTGGAGATGACGCGCGCCCTCAGGGACGCCGCCGGCAATTTCTACATCAACGACAAGCCGACCGGTGCGGTGGTCGGCCAGCAGCCTTTCGGCGGCAGCCGCGCCTCCGGTACGAACGACAAGGCGGGAAGCATCCTCAACATGATCCGGTGGACGAGCCCGCGGACCGTGAAGGAAACGTTCTGCCCGCCGACGGATTACCGTTATCCATTCATGGATGAAGAGTAAACGGTACGGCTCGACTGAGAGAGAAAAACCGGGATCGGTTTTCCCGATCCCGGTTTTTTTAATCAAACGGCCCTGCAACGGCGCGCAATCTAGGCTCAATCCGTCAAAAAAGTCGCAATAGAAACACCGGCCGGGCGCGCAGGGACGGCGGCCGACGGCGAGTTCCGCAGCGCACCGGCACACCACCGCCTGTGATCTATCGAGATATACCGTTTATGTGCCGGTGCGTGAGGACTGTTTGAGCCGGAGCGCCCCCGTCCCGGCGCCCGGCTAAAAATTTACCTCCGAAAGAATGACGGATTGAGGCTAGGCAAGCTCCCTAAGCACCGCCTTGAGGAGTTTCCAGAACGATTCCACGGATGGGACATTTACCCGTTCCTCCGGAGAATGAGGATGCTCGATCCACGGCCCGAAGGAAACCATATCCATACCGGGGAACTTCTCGCCGATGATGCCGCACTCGAGGCCCGCGTGAATCGCCTTCATCTCGGGCTCCTTGCCGAATTCCCTCTTGTGCACGCTCTTGACGATGGAGAGGGCCTCGGAGTCGAGGTTCGGCTTCCACCCGGGATACGGCTCGTTCTCCTCGACGGCGGCGGCGGCCAACTCTCCGACCGAGCTGATCCGGTCGCGTAGGGCCTGAAGGGCGGTTGCGATGGAGCTGCGGGTCGAGGTGCCGATCACAGCCTCGTTTCCGCCGGTAGTGATCGTTGCGAGGTTGTTCGATGTCTCGACCAACCCCTCGATATCGTAGTTCATCGCTTCGACACCGTGGGGAACGGCCAGCAGCAGGCGAAGGAGCGTTGTCTGCGATGTCTCGTCCATCACCTTTCCGTACGTTTCCTCGGTGGGCTCCAGAACCAGCGCGAGATCTTTCTCTCTCCCGCCGAGTTCCCCGTGTATCCGTTCGAGCTCGTCTTCGAGCAGCTTCGAGAGATCGTCGATCTCCGTCTCGAGCACCATGAGCTGGGCGACGGCCTCGCGGGGAATGGCGTTGCGCTTGTTACCGCCGTTGATTCCGGCGAGATGGCACGGCTGCGTGCGCATCGCCTTGGCGAGGAGCCGGGCAATGATCTTTATTGCGTTTCCACGCTGCTCATGGATATCGATCCCCGAATGCCCGCCCCTGAGACCCGTGACCTTGAGCTGGTAGGCCTTCGTCCCCGCGGGAGCATCGACCATCGAGACGGGAAGTCTGGTTGTCGAGTCCCCCCCGCCGGCGCAGCCGATATAGACGGCGCCCAGCTCCTCGCTGTCGAGATTCAGCATCGTTTTCCCTTTGAGGAATCCGGCCGCGAGCTTGCCCGCGCCGGTGAGTCCCACCTCTTCGTCGACGGTCGCGAGGATCTCGAGCGGCCCGTGCACGACATCCGCAGCCTCGATCGTCGCCAGCGCCGCGGCGAGACCGATGCCGTTGTCGGCCCCAAGTGTCGTCCCCTGAGCCGCCAACCAGTCCCCGTCGAATTTGACCTTGATCGGATCCTTGAGAAAATCATGGTCCACGTCCGAGTTCTTCTCGCAGACCATATCCATGTGACCCTGGAGAACCACCGTGGGGGCCTTCTCGTGCCCATCGGTGGCGGGAACTCGGATCACGACATTCCCGTTAGTGTCCTTCTCGGCCTCGAGTCCCTTGCTCTTCGCGAACGAGAGAAAATACTCGCCGAGCTGTTCCTCGTTACCCGAACCGTGTGGAATACTGATGATCTTCTCGAAGTGCTTCCACAGCTCTTTCGGTTCCAGTCCGCCCAATGACATAATCGGTAACCTCCTTCACGGTTCCTCGATCGGTGAGAATCGGTTTCGTGATCTATTACCACCACCGCAACTACCGGCGTGACGATCGAGCAACGGCATACACCAATCTCAGCGGTGATTCGTAATTCGAGACGTTGGATTATAAGGAACTATCCGATCACGGTCAAGACTTCCCTTCGTGAATGCCATGTACTATGCTGAACTTGAGTCAATATGGTCCCGTTCACTCCCCTTCGGCGTGCATCCGCCGAAACGGAACCGCTCATACACAAACGACACGGGAAGGTCACGGATGATTCAGGAAATCGCAGTCAAAACAAGCAGGCGCCTGGAGTTGGTCGACATAACGAGCGATGTGCGCGACGCCGTAGCCGCGAGCGGCGTCACTAACGGTGTATGCCATATCTTCGTGCCGCACACGACGGCGGCGGTCACGATAAACGAGAAGGCCGATCCGGACGTCGCCACGGACATCTCATCGACACTCGAACGAATCGTACCGGCGAACTGGGCATACCGGCACAGCGAGGGCAATTCGGACGCCCACGTTAAATCAACCATCGTCGGTGTCTCGGAGTTCGTGATTATACGGGGGGGGGAGCTGGTTTTGGGCACCTGGCAGGCATTCTTCTTCTGCGAGTTCGACGGACCCCGCCAGCGGCGGTGCCTCATACGGGTGGCGGGCTCCTGAAACGGATGAAATTGCACATGAAAAATGCCGCCCGATTAATAACCTCAGCTCCATGGAAGTGGAAAGCGATCCTAAGGGACTCTCACCGGAGCGTAGTAGGTTAGCGGACCTGACAAGATCAGGCGGGAGTCTTTTCCAGATAAGCGGCTCATCTCCTAGGGGAAGAGATGGGGTTTTGTGGTAGGAAGGAAAAGACTCCCATTACTCCTCTCGGGCGGCAAACCCTTTATTTTTTTCTTGTTCTACAAACCTCCAACTATGGTTATCTTCAGTCACTATGGTACTATACACTACAAATCCTTATAAGTTCTATACTTTTTTTCTATTCTTCTATAATAGCGCCCCGGAGACGGCCAGCATAATTACCTACATCAGCTAATTAAGAATATTAACTTTAAGGCATTATTGCAATGAGTAATTCCACTTATTTATATTTTACACCATATCGCACGGATTGCAAACATTTTTTTACATTCTACGAGTCGACGAGACCGATCTTGATTGCATACCGGACAAGGCCCGCTGTCTCGTGTATGTCGAGCTTTCTCATGATATTTGCACGGTGATTCTCGACGGTCTTGACGCTGATGTAGAGCAAGACCGCGATCTCCTTGCTCGTGTGACCCTCGGCGATCAACTGCAAAACCTCCCGCTCCCGGTTTGTAAGTCGGCTGAAATCATCGACTTTCTTGCGGCCCGATTTCGACATCTTCCGGTACGCCTCGAGCACCTTGGGCGAGAAATTGGGACTGAGGTATACCTCTCCCCGCATGACCGTATCAATGGCATCGAGAAGATCCTCCATTGCATTCTCCTTCACCATATACCCATCCGCGCCGGCGTCGAACGACTTGTAAATGAAAGTTTCCTCATCATGAATCGTGAGCATTATCACCTTGATGCCGGGATTTACCTTACGGATTTGTCTCGTCGTTTCTATTCCGCCGAGCCGCGGCATCGTAATATCCATGATTACGATTTCGGGGCCGAGTTCGCCTACCATTTTTACCGCTTCTCGACCGTCGGCCGCCTCACCGGCGACTTCGAGGCCCCGTTCCTCGAGTACCCGCCTCAATCCCTGGCGCACGATGGCGTGATCCTCGACCAGCAGAACCTTCAATTTATCCGACATCTTCGACCTCCAGGGGAAGTGTAACGCGAATCCGGGTTCCTGCTCCAGGACTTGTTATAATACTAATATCCCCTCCGAGCCGCTCCACCCGCTCCCGCATACCAACGATGCCAAGTCCTTCCTTCAACGGCTCCTTTTCCAGAGCGAATCCCTTGCCGTTATCCTCGATATTCATGATGACACGGGGATACCCCTTGGTGAGCTGTACGACCACGTGACTCGCTTCCGCATGTCTAATGATATTGGTGAGCGCCTCCTGCGCAACCCGGTAGAGGGTAATACCGATCTGACGAGGAAGCCTTTCGTCGAAACCGCTCGCCTCGAAGTCGGCATCGAGGTCTTTCCGGACGACGAATCGTTCCACGTACTGTTTGAGCGCTGGGACAAGTCCGAAATCCTCGAGTGTGGGGGAGTGCAGCGAGTACGAGATCCGCCGTGTGCTCTCCGTCAGGCTGCGGAGCTGCGCGTGAATACGCTTCAGCACTTCTTCATCGACCGGAATATCTTCACGGATACGTATCTCGAGGAGATCGAAATCGAAATTCAGCGCGACGATGGACTGGCCCATATCGTCGTGGAGCTGCAGCGCCATCCTGCGTCGTTCCTCCTCTATGGTTTCTATCAGGGAGGCGGAGAGCTTCTTGAGCTGCCCCCTGCCCTTTTCCAGCGCCGTGATGAGTCTAAGCCGCTCGAGCGCTATCCCGAGCTGATTGCCGACCACGGCGAGAAAATTCCTGATTTCATCCCCGATATTCTCATCATTTTTTCTCCCGAGAAACGCAAGAAAATTCACCCTCTCCCGGGAGTGCGATACGAACGCCATGACGCGCTTGAGGCCGAGCATCTTCTTGATCTCGTCGTATTCGTCGGACGGGACATCCGGAATATCCTCCTCGGCGACGACCACTCTCGAGGAACCGAGAATCTTTTGAATCGATGCGACCCTCAGGTCGGCCCGCCCGACACGCTCCCGTATCTCGTCAGGCAGACCGTACGAGGCGACCATCCGCATCTCGTGGTGTTGTTGGTCGACCTCGAACAGCCCGGCGAAACAGGCCCCGCAGTACTCCGAGATCGTCGCGAGCATTTTGGAGAGTGTCGTCATCGAGTCCTCGGATGAGTTGACGATGCTGTTGATCTCGTTGAGCACGCCGAGCTCTCTGTTGCTCCGCTCCAGAGCCTGTTCCGCTTCCTTGCGCTGGGTGATATCCCGCCCCACCGCCTGATATTCGACGAGGCGACCGGCATCATCAAAAATGGCGCGATTCGTCCACTGTTGCCATCTTATTTCACCGTCCGGCAGCATCGTTCGCTGATCGTGCGTCGTGACCGGATTTTTTCTCGACAGCGACGCGATGATGCGCTGTACCAACTCCTGGTCTTCGTGCGAAATCATCGGCATGAAGCTGAAACCGATCAACTGGTCCGGCGCTCGATCGAAGTACTGGCTGTAGTACTTGTTCACGAACGTCAGAACATAGTGGGGGGTGAACCGGCAAATCATCTCTGTTTGATCCTCAACGATCGCACGATACCGCGCCTCGCTCTCGCGAAGCCCCGCTTCAGCTCTCTTACGCTCCGCGATCTCCTTGATGAGGCAATCGTTGACCTTCCGGAGCTCCGCCGTCCGCTCCTCGATGCGGTCCTCGAGGTGGTCCTTGTGCTGACGGAGTTCCTCTTGCGCCCGTGCCCGGTCGGTGACATCCTCCGTATGTATCAGCACAAGATCGGGGGATACGAATGCGAACTTGAATGAAAAATGTTTCAGCTCGCCGGTGGTTCTGAGTCGGTATTCCATCTCCCGTTCGATCGATGCACGCTCGCGAAAACATCGCTCCATCATATCGGCGATATTCGGTGCGTTATGGTACATCTCGCGCGCCGTTGTACCGAGAAATTGTGATATTTTCCCTCTCGTTATCTTCTCCGCCGCGTCGTTGTAATCGATGAGAGTGAAATCATTTCCCTCCTTCCGCCACGTATAGGTCGGTACAGGGATCGCTTTGTACTGCGCCTTCAGCTTCGCCTCGTTCTCGCGAGCCGACCGTTCGGTTGCCTTGACACCGGTGATATCGGTGAAGGCCGCCAGTACGGCCGGCCGCCCCTCGTACTCTATGAGGGCCGCATGGACCGTCAGCCAGATCACTTCGCCACCCCTTCTCACGCCACGGAACTCGTTATGCTCCGGGAGGATTTCACCCGCGAGGCGCCGCCGGAAACGATCGAAAAAGGACTCCCGTTCATCCGGGTAAATCAGCGACATAATACCTTCGGGGGCAAGGGAGTGCAGCTCTTCAATCGTATAACCGCTGATGACGGCCATGGCGGGATTGGCGTACACGATACGGAGCGGTTCCTCCTGGGCGATCAGGATTCCCTCGCGGAGTTCATTGAGCCACTCCCGGTAAGAAGCCTCTGTTCCCTCGCCGGCGCCTGAGTGCTTCCGACCGGCACGAGACCCGGCACGCCCTGCGCCCCGACCCTTCCGCGAAGGTGTTTTCCCGTTGACGGCCATAAAGTATCCCTCCCACGGGAATAGAATCTATACCCGTTTCCTGATCCTCAGCGGGCGCATCCTGTTGACAGCCGAGGCAATCTCGTATATCCGCGGCATCGCATAATCACCCTCCTTGAACCGGGAAAGGATGTCCATCCCGTCACTCTCCAGATCGTTCAGCACCCGCTCGAGACCCTCCCGAAGGGGAAACTCGCGACCCGCGTACCGCTCCGAGTAGTAATGTATGATATCCCCGATCGCCCGCGTTTGGCTGATATCCACGAGTTGCTCGACCGCCGATAGATCGATCGGTTGCCTGCCGAACAG
>CBFCXB010000125.1:0-7020 GCA_965601905.1 uncultured bacterium
TGATCAGACGGGGAATGCCACTCGAGTAATGGAAAATCTCTTCGAATGAATCGTCGGTGAAATAGGGCCCGCCGTTATTGCTTGCCAGTACCACACCGAGACGGAATCGGAGGTAATTCCTCACCTCATCGCGATCAAGGACCGATATTCGGCATATCCCCGGTATCCGCTGCCTGAGCTGCCTCATGTCGTTCGTGTTAAGTATCGTCTCCAGTTCGGGCTGCCCCACGAGCATGATCTGGAGCAGTTTCTGGCTTCTTGTCTCCAGATTCGAGAGCATCCGCAACTCCTCCAGCACCTCGGGGGAAAGGTTGTGGGCCTCATCGATGATAACAACGGTATTCCGGTTGCGTTCGTACTGGCGAATAAGATATTCGTTGAGCTGGAGAAACATCTGCGCCTTGTTCATCCCCTCGACTTCCAAACCGAAATCCTTGCAGATGAGGTATAAAAGCTGGTCGAACGGCAGCTTCGTTGAAAAAACGAAAGCCACTTCGAGCGATGGTTGAAAGAGATCGATGAAGGCGTTCACCACCGTTGTCTTTCCCACACCGACCTCGCCGGTCACCGCGATGAATCCCTTCTTTTGGAAAATGCCGTATGTTATATAGGCGAGCGCGTCGCGGTGACTCTTGCTCCGGTACAGAAACCGCGGATCGGGTGTCATGTTGAACGGGAGCTCTTTGAATCCATAGAATTCCTCGTACATAACACGCTACTTTCCGTGCCGGTCGGGAAAGCTCGCCAGCACCTGGAGATTGAGCGTCTCCTCCGCCTCGGCAACGTTTTTTATGGAATGATCGAGATTGTCGACGAAGAACGCGAAGCCGAACGCGACAATGATACTGAAAAGCGGCCCGAGCGCCATGCGCACATAATCGCGCGCTTTCTTTCGGTAACCGGGCGAGGCCGGATTCAGGATCGTCACCGTCCATTCCGGATTGCTTGCGATCGTCACCTTGGATGTCATATGCTGCCCGACCAGGGTTCTATAATTTGCCTGTACGCGAGCCAGTGCCGCATTTATCCGTTCGAGTTCGGTTTCCTTCTGCGGATATGTCTTCGATTCCTCCTCAAACTGCTGTATCATCTCGAGTACGTACTGCCGCCGCGATCGCATGATACCGATCTGCGTTCTGGTGATGGACAACGTCGCTTTGATTTCAGTGTTCAAGAGACGCTCCATCTCATTGATCTGCTCCCTGACCTCTCTCAGTTTCTTGTGCTCTCCGGTGTATCCCACGGCGAGCTCGGACTCCTTCACTCTCATGTTCGTGAGCATGTCGCGTATCTTCCCGATCGATGTTTCGCTCGCGGTCTCCAGTAGAACGGCCATCACGGTGGGCAGTTCATCGTCCTCTCGATCCTGCAATTCTTCAAGATAGCGAACGATCAATTCCTTTTCCTCGAGATCCCTCGAGACCTCTTCGAGCTCACGCCGGTACTGATCGAGGCCTTTTATCGTTTCGAGCTCCTGCTGCTTCAGATTGATGATACCCCACTGCCGGCCGACCCGCTCCTTACGCTCCCGCCAGTACTCTATCTCCTCGGCCATCGTCTGCATCTCCCGGGAAAAAAAATCCTCCATCTCGGGCGGGGTTCTGACTCTCTGGTAGTACTCCTTGTACGCATTGACAATCGCGTTGACCGCGACCTCGCAAAAAACCGGATCGTTCGACGAGTAGGCGACCCAAATGACGTTCGATGTGCTCACAACGCCGGCGCCGACCCTGCCTACATTGACCCTGCTACTCGTCGTATAGCCTGCCGGCGCATAATCGTTAAACATCTGCTGTGCCCGATCGACGACGATCGCCGATTTGACCATCTCGATCTGCGAGGATATCTCCTCTTCCCACGTCAGCGTCTGCATACTCCTGTTAAAAGCACCGGGCTGCTCGCCCCGCTTGACGAGAACCTTCGCCGACGATTCATAGACCGCCTGCTCCTGCATGTTGATAATAAATGCGACAATGGTGGCAACACCGACAATGCCGACAATAAGCCATTTCCTTCGGAAGATCACTTCCAGGAAATCCTTGATGGTCGATTCTTTGCGTGTCTCGATCTGGTTCATGATCCTGTTACTTCGATTACGTTCCCGCCTGCTGCCGCCAGAACTCGTAATATGTTTCAATATTCCAAACCTGCCAACCGCGCAGGTAGAGATCGGCCGGCCGACCGATGATCGTGAACAGAGTGCTGATGAAATCCGACGCCTCCCTGAGGGCCGATCGCGGCACATACACAATATCGTTGGGCCGAAGCGGTATATCCAGATCGAAACGGTGCTGATCAAGGAGCTGCGTCAAGTCGACCTGAATGCCGACAACATGATCGGGGGCCACACGCCTCATGACGAGCACGCTGTTCCGCTTTGCCTCTTCCGAGGGACCGTGTGCCGTTGAAAGGGCGGAGAGGAGGGACGGCACCTCCTCGATGGGATACCCCCCGGGAGCGCCTACTTCCCCCATCACATATATGAGCCTCTTCTGGAACTGGCTTATAATCACGGACACCTCGGGTTCGACGATGATTTCCGAGTACGTTTCGGTAATAATGGTGTCGAGTTCCGATGGGGTCATTCCCGCAACCGCGATCTCGCCCACAAGGGGAAACGATATCTTTCCATCCGGCCGTACGATTATTTCACCCCGCGTATATTCATTATTGAACAGAAAAACGATATTGAGTCGATCTCCGTACCCGATAACATACTCGTCCGGCTCCGGCAGCATGGGAATGCTATCGAGCACCAGCTCTCCCCGGATGACCTCTCCACCGTGCTGTCGGATGAACTTGTTCCCACCGCCGCATCCGATCAAAACGGCTACGGCAAGGCACGCGATAATTCTCAACTGCGTCCGCGTAATATCCTTCCCTCCTATCCAATCCACGAGATCACATGAAAACCTTTCCGTATTACCTGATAACCTGTGATAATCTAAAACTTTAGCAATGATATGTCAAATAAGTTCATGGCAAGATATATGCCAGGAAATCAATACGCCCCTTTCCTGGCGATAACAGCAGGAATGGTCTTGAGCATGATCATGAGGTCTGTTTTCAAACTTCGCTGACGGATATACTCAAGATCAAGTCGCATCCACTCCTGGAAACCGATGTGACTTCTACCGGCAATCTGCCAAAAGCATGTAATGCCGGGAGTTACATCCAGTCGCTTCCGTTGACAGGGCAGATAGTGTGAAACCTCCGAAGGGAGATTCGGGCGGGGGCCAACGATGCTCATCTCTCCCTTGAGGACATTGATGAGCTGCGGCAGTTCATCGAGGCTGGACCGGCGTAAAAAGCGCCCCACAGGCGTGATCCTCGGGTCCTCCTTCAGCTTGAAGATGGGTCCGTCCATTCCGCACAGTGGACGCAGCGCGCCGATCACGTTCTCCGCGCCGTCCACCATTGAGCGGAATTTATAGAAATCAAACTCCTTGCTATCCTTGCCGATCCTCTTCTGCTTGTAGAGAACCGATCCGGTAGAGTCGAGTTTGATCAATATCGTAACGACAGGAATCAGCGGAAGAAATAGGATGAACAGGGCGATCGCAACCGAGATGTCCAAAAACCTCTTGATAACGGCATACACGCGATTCTCTCTCGCTCCCAATGTATGAATCAGTTCTTCGCCATTGTTCTGCTCGACGATTGCTTCCCGAAGCTCTGGATACCCTGCCATTGCTGCCTCCAAAAAACAGATGCCCGGCATATCGCTCATGCCGGGCACCAAAAAACGCTTGCCTTAGGCGCTCACTTCATGAAGCGGCGATATGCCAACCTGCCGAAGTAAATCCCTATAGCAAACGTCTCTGTAGGTTACCTCCTTATTACATATTGTACCACACAACCTCTCAATATGTCAATATCGAAAATGCGTATCGATATGTCCGTATGGGACCGGCAGATACGCCTCCAGGGTAAGGCGCCGGTACATCGTTTTATGAGAAGAGCAGCGAGTAGACGAGCGGGATCATGATCTCGTGATGGCCGGTGAGCGAGATCGCCGTTGCCCCCAAACGCTCGGGGCGATGCAAGACATTCTCGTTGGGACGGTAATGCCGTATCATATCGAGATTGCACGTCGTGAACCGGTTGAACGGTGATCCGAGGTTGCGGGCTACGCTGAAGGCCTTGAGAAAAACCTCTGGAAGTATCACTGCCGATCCAACATTCAGGACAACGCCACTGCTGTTTCCCAGGTCGTTCACATGTTTTGTGAAGACGTGGAAGTCCCTCGTTGAAAGCGTTCCCCACACCGAGCCGTCAAATCCGGGATGCTGGATCAGGATCTCCGTCCCGAGAGCGATGTGAACCGTGACGGGCACCCGAAGACGGTACGCTTCGGCCAGGATGCTGTACGAACGATTGGGCGCACGTTTCTCGTGCAGGTACCGGCCTATGGATTCGCCGAGCCCCATGCCGGGCTCCACACCGGTGGAAACGGCCTCGAAACAACGTGCCGCGGTCTCGGCCGAGAATCCGAATACGCCGCGTTCGAGGTTTTGCGGCACATCCTCGGAGGTTTCGCCGAACAGTGCGATCTCGAGATCGTGAATGAGTCCCGCGCCGTTCATCGCAACCATGGTGACGTACCGCTTCTTCATCAGCTCGATCAGGTATCGTGACAGGCCGCACTTGATGACGTGGGCGCCGATCATCCATATGATCTCGTAGTCTCTTCGCGAGAGCGCCCGGCGCATCTCGGTCACGAGACGTCTCAAGTCACTGGCCGCGAGCTGGTCGGGAAGCGAATCGAGCCAGCGTGCGAAGAGCCTCCCCCCCTTTTGCGGCTCCCCGAACTGATCCAACGAGACCGTACTGCCACGCTCGCCGATACTGACCGTACGAACCTTGGAGAGATCTATTTTATCGTACCTTCCCGGCATCTCCCGTTGTACTCCACTTTTTGATAACCCTCATCTGCTCGTTACTCGGCCGGTATTCCTTGAGCACCGCCTCGAATGCGCCGACGACAACCTTCGAGCGCAGGAGGACAGGCATCTTGATCGTATCATCAGTCAACCATATTGTCAATTTACCCTTATGTTCGAAGATGCTCGACGTCTGAAGCACCGGCTCGACAACGAGACAATCGAATTCTCCGGCGGGCACCGTGACGCGTTCCCTCCGCAGCACCTTCACATAGATCGGGTAATTTTTACCGCCTGTATGGTTCGCCATCTGGACGGCCTGGCCGACATCTAACCGAAGGGTCCGGATGTAGTAGAGTGCGCTGAGGAAATCCTGGGTACTCGGCGGGATCGGAACCTCCTTGGCCGTGTATATCGCGCGGTGACCCTTCTGGTCGAATATCACCTCTTCATCCCTCCGGAATTTCCCCTCCCGCAGATGCTTCGAGAAGCGGAGCGATAAAAGATTGCCGTAGTCCATGAACGACTCGTGCCGGTCCCTGACCTTGAAGATGAGATCGAACGTTTTGCTGGTCCGCGCATTGGAGATGATGTGATACGCCCTGACGCCGTCGAGTATCGCTATATTACGGACTTCGAGCGTAGCATCCCCCGCGTAGATCAGACCGTACTGGATGGCGAAGAGCAGGTACTCGCCCTCTCCGAACGGAACGATCTCTGGGAAGAGATTCACCAGCTCGAATCCCTCGAGCTTGGGATCCTTCGTCTCGTTCGACGAGGGCCCTCCGAGGGCATGGAGGTCCCCTCCGTAACCCGTCAGAAGACCTAAAATGAGGACGACCAGGATCAGTATCACGACACTGCATGTTGACCCGCCGGGAATGACGTATTTTTCATGAATATTCATAATCTGCTTACTCACATAATGTTAAAGGCTCATTGGAAACCTCGCGCGCATCATCCCTTCGCACCCGTTAGTTATAATCTATGCAATGACCGTGCAAAACGGCAAAAAAATCTACCATCACCGGCGCTGCTTTCTGGCGAGCACGGCACGGTAGACGTCGAGCGTGCCATCAATCGTGCGGCCGATATCGTATCGAAGCGCCCGTTCAGTGCCGCGCGATGCCAATTCCCGCCTTTTACCTTCGTCCTCGATGAGATCGACGATACCCCGCGCGAGTGCATGTGCATCTCCCGGGGGGACGAGGAGACCGCAGTCGCCACCCAGCACCTCGGGGATACCGCCCGTGTCGCTCGCTACCACCGGAATGCCCGCGGCGAGGGATGCGAGGAGCGCCGTCGACAGCCCCTCGCGCAGCGAGGGAAGGGCGAAGAGATGCATCAGCGGCAGTGCGGTTTCGAGCGGCGCATCGAGGGGAGATACAACCACCGCGGCGCCGAGTCCCGCACGCTCGGCCGCTCCACGGAGCCATCCCTCACCGCCGCCGCTACCCAACCACACGAAGCGGCATGCGGGATGACGGAGCAATACATGGCGCACCGCCTCCAGCAGCACGAGATACCCCTTCGACTCCTCGAAGGCGGCGACCGTCCCGATGATGAACGCATCCGGCGTGACGCCCCAGCGGGCGAGGAGCGTTTCATCCCCTCGCGCCGCGGCGAACCGGCCGATGTCTACGCCGCTCGGTACGATCGTCATCCGGTCCTCCGCAATTCCCGCCGCGCGGAGGGTTCCCGCGGCGGCATCGGAAATCGGTATGTAATGCGCAATGCCGGTCCGGTATTTCAGCCATCCCGCCAGTCCCCGCGACACCGGAAAGGCGACCCTGCGGCTCACGACAACCGGCGGTGGATTGCCGAGAAGCAATCGGACGAGACGGAGATGGGTGTGTGCGCACGCTGTCTGGGCGTGGAGAATGTCCGGCCGCCACCTGGCTATGCACCGGCGGAGCACGCGCGGTGTTGCGACCGGTATCGATTCGAACGGCGCCGTGGCCACCGGTAGCTGGGGGGCAACACGCTCGATGATCGGCGATCCCTCCCGCACACAGAGGTATACATCGCATCCCCGCTCCCGCAACCCTCGAGCGAGGGCCACTGTCTGGTGCTCGCCTCCACGCAGGCCCCGTTCGCTATTGACCAACAACACCCTCATAGAAACCCCTTCTCCCGA
>CBFCXB010000126.1:0-6989 GCA_965601905.1 uncultured bacterium
GTTCAGGGGACAGAAGCTCGTGGCCACGTTCTCGTGCTTCGAGAGATCGACGAGGCAGGGCGGCATCTGCACCCCGGCGCTGAGCCCGATCTTGTACTTGAGGGCAAGCGGCGCGCCGACATCTATCGCCGCCTGTACCTGCGAGGGATTCGGCACGAGGCGTTCCCAGTTGTCGATACCCCGCCCCCCGCACGCGACGCGGTTGAACAGTATCCATTCGACCCTGAGGAGCGCGTTCAGCTCGACGAATTCCTTGAACGACCCGATATTGTCGCGGGTCGCGACAAAGACGGTATTCACGTGAGCGCCGAGCTCGATAACATTCAGGATGGCGTCGATGGCCTCATCGAAGCTGCCGCCGCGGCCCGCCAGGTGATCGTGGATCTCCCGCTCGTGGCTGTGCAGCGAGACCTCGAAATACTCGATGCCGCCGTCTAGACACCGGCGCACCGTCTCGGCGGTGAGGAGCTTGCCGTTACTGATGAGCACGGTGCCCCTGCCTCGTGATGCGATGTGGGACGCTATCTCGAACACACCTTCTTTCAGGAGCGGCTCACCGCCAGTCAGCCCGATGAAACGGCACTCGGTCTCATCGAATACCTTGTCGAGCACACGCTTCGCCTCGTCCACCGTCAGTTCGTCACGCGGATAGTCCTCCTCTTCCTTCCATACATTGTAGCAGAAGACGCAGTTGTTGTGACACCTCCTCGTCAGCTCGAACAGGAGGTACGTGTGCGTCATCCGGTCGTGCACTTCGCCGGATGGTTGCCCGTCAGCGGTTATCATTCAACATCCTCTCGTTTCGAACTCATCCCGCGAACCGAGTCGCGAGACGGCCGGCCTGATCGCCTGCGCCCGCCAGAGGTGCAGGTACGGATCCTCCGCATCCGGCGATCCGTAGCAGACGTGCGCCGAGGAACGGCACCCGCCCTTGCATATGTCCACATCCGGGCAGTCCCGGCAGAACGCCGGTACCGCTTCGACGAATCGATCGAGAAATTCGTGCTGGAGGAGCCGCTCGAACGGTTCCTCGAGAAGGTTTCCCAGTATGACGGGGGAATGGCTGCATACCTTGAGGTTTCCCAGGGGATCGATCGCGAAGAGCGCCCGCTCGGGATCGCCGACTCCGCAGAAGCCCGGCTTGATCCGCCGGTACTTCGTCACGTCGTTGAGGCACGGCAGGATCGGCGTGGAGATCGAGAGGGTCATGCCGTACCGCGCGCACACCTCATCACCGGCCGCGAGCGCCGTATCGATCGCCTCGGGGGCGGGCATGTGCCGCTGCCACCCGGTGAGCCCCGCTCCCCCCGGCACGAACCTCCCCAGCGCGACGTTCTTGACGCCGAGAAGCGCATTCAACTCGAGGGTGCCGACGAAACGGTCGATATTCTCCGCGAGCCCGACAAAGAAGGTGTAGACGGTGCCGCCACGCTTCTTGATGCCGAGGATCGCCTCGATCACTTTCTCGAACACGTCGCCTCCCGAGATCCGGTTGTGCTGATCGCGATCGTCGCTCAGGAGGGTGATCTGAAACCGGTCGACCCCGCTCGAGAGGCACCGGTCGATCACCTCATCAGTCATGAGCACCCCGTTGCTGACGAGGCTCACGCTCACCCCCCGCTCCTTGATGAACGAGATGATCTCGAAGATGTCGTTTCTGAGGAGCGGCTCGCCGCCGGAGAGCGTGATGCACTCGCATCCCGTTTCATCGATCGCCCGGTCCAGCATCGCAAGCGCCCGTTTCCGCTCGAGCTGTGCCACCCGCTTTTCCCCCGCCATCTTCCACGCGTTGTAACAGAACACGCAGCGGCAGTTGCAGCCGCCGGAAAACTCGTACATCAGCAGTATCCGTTTCGGTTTCTTCACGGCACCATCATCCTTCCCCGTTGCAACCTCGCACCGGAAACGCTCCCCGAGCGTGACGCGCAGACAGGCGACCAAATGGTGAGGGGGAGGGCGTGCGGCGCTTCATGGGTGATACGAGATGTCTACAAGAGACATCATATGGGTAAAGGCATGTAGCAGAGCCACGGCCTTGTGGCAACCCTATCCTCCAGCTCCTCAACCTCGAGCTCTTCCAGCAATTTCTTCTTGAGCTCATCGTCCTTCAAGGCCTTCAGGATTTTCTCCTTGTTCATCGTATCACCTCCCTCCACTCACGGATTGCGTTGTGAGCGGCGTCTCGACGCCGCTCCGGACCCCCTTTCCAGTATCGGTCCTCTATCCGTCGTACCCAAGCAACGCCGCAATACGCCACTCCCCCATCCTCGATTGTCAACGTGTCCGGTACGACCATACGGGCGCACCTTAGGCCGGCACGCCCATCCGTTGTGAAAATCGTTTCAGGTACTCGACCTTTTCCATCGCTTCCTCGGTGGTGAATCGCTTCTTGATTTTTCGCAATACGGCATCCGATCCGGACTCGATCCCCAGAAACACCGCGTCACACCCGGCATCCGCAATTCTCATGATCAACACCTCGTCCAGGAGATCGATGTGATATCATTACTATTCATTTCGATTTCCCGTCGATTTCCGGGTGATGCATACAGCGGGGTCACCGCGTCCCGGCGCCGCGGAAGCAGGCCATTCCGCACCATGCACGTGCGCGTTGAACCGCTCAACCAGTCCGCGCTTCTCCGAATGATTGGCCGAGGGAAACCAGTAGAACTCGGGAAAGGTGCCGGGGCGGCCGCGAATGATATCGACGATCTCACGCGGGTAGCCCGAGGCCTCAAACGGCACGGAATTCGAATAATAGTCCCACACGTCCCGCCACACGATCTGATCGCCGTACTCCGCGTAGAGCGGAGTCAGGGCGAATGGAACGAGACGATTCAATCGCGTATCAACACCGAGATGGGAAAGATATACCATCAGGAGGAGCGTTTTCATCAGATCCTCGACCGTCTCGAACGGGAATCCCCACACGAAGGAGGCGACCACGTGGGCGCGCATCAATGTCTTGTGCGCGATCTCCACGGCCTCGCTTACGGCAAAATCCTTCTTGATCCGTCCAAGGACACTGTCCGAGCCCGATTCGATGCCGTAGAATATCCCCCTGCAACCGCACCCGCACATCTCCTCGAGCAGTTCTTCGGTGATGAGATTGATCCTGCCGGTACACGCCCAGGAAACGCCGGCGCACCGCGCGCCGAGCTCCCGGCAAAAATCGGCGATGACGTCGCGATGCAGGACGAATGTTTCATCGGTGAATTCGAACTCCGTTTTGCCGTAGCGTTCCCTGAGGTATTGCATTTCATCGACGACGCCCTCGACGCTCCGGCGGTAGTTACGACGCTTCCACATCGGCGCGACATCGCAGAACGTGCAGTGGTACGGACATCCGCGCGAAAATACGACATTGACCAGCGGATACTCATCCATCGGCACCTTCTCGTAGGCGGGCAGGGGGAGCGAGTCGAGGTCCGTGATCCGCCCGCGCGCCGCCGTCTCGAGGACCTCCCCTCCGTCCCGGAAACAGATCCCCTTGACGAGGCGCAGATCCCGCGCACTTCCGCTGGTGAGACACTCGACCACCTCGCCGAGCGTTTCCTCCCCCTCACCATCGACAATGATGTCAACAGAGGGAAAACCGAGCATGATCTCACGCGCGACACCGGTGGGGCCCGGCCCGCCGAGGATCACCGTCTTGTGGGGATGGCGCTGCTTGAATGCCCCGATGCCGCTCACCACGAAGGGGAGCGAATCGCTCATACAACCGAATCCGACGATATCGGCGCAGTCCTCGAGCAGCGCGAGAAATCCGTCGGGAGTGAGATCCCGGTACGATTCCACATACATGTCCCGCACATCGACGCCGTACCCGGCACGTTCAAGCACCGCCGCGAGGTAGAGTATTCCCGCGGGCACCGTGCGGGGGCGGGCGAGAGATATATGCACGAGCGTTACGTCACTCAACACCGATCACCAGTCTCATTTGCTTCGCATTCGAGTCCCCTGGCCATGCATTCCTCCGCCTTCCGCGCATCACCGGCCTTCTCATACGCGATGGCGAGCTTGCGATACGTGTTGCCGTGTGTGGAGCACAGCGAGACGGCCCGTTCGAGAACCGCCACCGCGTCTTCGTATCGCTCCATCCTCAGGTGAAGTGTCCCCAGATTCCTCAGCGCCGAGAGAAGATCGGGATGTACGTCGAGGGCGCGCCTGAATTCCTCGCGGGCCTCGCAGCGCCGCCCGGCCGCCATGTACGCGGCACCGAGATTCACGTGCAGGTGCGGATCCCTCGGCCGCCCGGCGAGCGCTGCGCGAAATGCATCGATCGCATCGTCATACCGCCGGCTCATGTAATACGAGCTGCCCAGACTCTGATGGAGAAGGTAGGCGCTCGGATCGTCGGCGCCATTCGCCAGGGCCCGGCGGTATACATCGATTGCCTCCGTGTACCTCCCCTCCGCGTGGTAGACACGGCCGAGCTCCCGGTAGGTGGGAAGGGACAGCGGCATGCACTTCAGCGCCTGCTTGAACTGGTACGCCGCATCGGCGTATCGCCGCGTATCCATGTAGAGCATGCCGAGGCTGTGGCGGGCCATACCGTTGTCGGGGCTGATCTCAATCGCCTCTTTGAATTCACCCTCGGCTCTCTGCACATCGCCCGCGATCGCCAGTATCACGCCGCATGCGTACCGCGCCGCGGAGGTCCGGGCATGAATCCCCAGCGATTCATTGAAGTGGTGTATCACCTGATCGAGCACGCCGCCCTAGTCTCCTTCGATCATTCGCGCCGTCACGGTCGACAGCGGGACGAATCGCGTGTGATCCATTGTGATCGTTGCGCTGCATAATCCATTGCGATCGTTGCAATTGGTTTCCGTATACAGTCCGTTAAAAATTTTTACTAGAAACTCAACTGTGTTGATCATCAACGCTCGTAAGAGCCCGTCGCCGTTTCAGTTAATTCCAGAAACGGCTCGATGTCAAGCGCTATTTTGAATGCCGCCGGCGAATAGCGCTTCAGTCGGACGGCGATATATGCTACCATCTCTTTTCGAAGGCGCCGACGTATAACATGTTGCTAGAAAAAGAAATGTTCCTCATCGGGAGAATGCGATGCGTGGTGTGACACGAAAGCTCAAGCGCCGGATGATCCTTGCCGCCGCCTGCGTTGCCGCCGTCGCCGCCGTCTTCGCCGCCATCAACCTTGTTGCGGCGGCACGCATCGATCCCTGCCGTGCGGAGAACCGGTCCGGCAGGTTCGAAACACTGATCGAGAAGCATATCGGAGCCCTCGGCGGCGCGGAGGCGATCGGCTCGATCCGCTCACTCGTCACCACCTCAGAGATCGAGATCCTCGGCACCGGCATGAAGGGAGTGACGAAATCGTACGTGCTCGAACCGTGCCTCACCTACACCGAGATCACCCTCGGATTGTTCACGATCAAGCAGGGATTCGACGGGAAGCGCCAATGGTTGATCGATACGAACGGGAAGGTGCAGTTCCAGCAGGACGAGGAATCGCAGCGAAATCAGGTCACCTCCTGCATGCTGGACGGTTACGGGTACCTTTCGCCGGGACCGGATGTCGCCGTCACCGTCATGGAGCCGGACACGATCGATGGAACCTCATGCGAGGTGATCAAACTGGTCCCCGAGGGGGGAAATCCCTGCTCCATCTTTCTCGATGCCGCCACGCACCTCATCACCGCCGCCATCATCGAATCGAGCCTCGGGACGGTCAGGCAGACATACGATGATTACCGGGACGTCGCGGGGGTCCGGATCCCCTTTCTCACGAGAACAGAGCAGATGGCCGTGAACCAAACGATCGAGAGCCGCGTGCAGTCGATCGTTCCCAACGTCAAACTGGACCCCATTATCTTCATGCCGCCCGCCCATGATGTGAAAGATTACCGCTTCACCGAGGGACACTCCTCGGAGGACATCCCGTTTCTGTACCAAAATCGCCATATCTACCTCCCCGTGACGCTCGGGGAGGGGGATGTGCGGCAGTGGTTCCTGCTCGACTCCGGCGCGGGCATGACGGTCGTCGATTCCCGTATCGCATCTGAGCTGGATCTCGCAGAGGGAGGCACCATGCCGGGGGCCGGCGCCGGCGGCATGGCGGATTTCCAGCTCGTTCGCATCCCCCCCTTAGAGGTTGAAGGGATTTCATTCTCCGACCAGACGGGGATATCGTACCCCATCTCGGAGATCACGAGCCGGTTTTCCGATATCGAGGTGGGCGGCATACTGGGTTACGACTTCCTCAGCCGCTTCGCAACGCGTATCGACTACGAACGATCGCGCATTTCCTTTTTCGAACCGGATTCATTAGCGCCTCCCGACACCGCGACCATTCTCGAGACTCCCCTCGTGCACAACATATTCGCGGCCACCGGAACACTCGAGGACACATGCAGCGGCACCTTCCTGATAGACACGGGGGCGAACCAGTCGATGCTTCAACGGACGTTCGTCGTGGACAACCACCTGACCGAGCAGCGGAAGGTCCTCGAGATATCGTTACTCGGCGCCGGCGGCGAGGAATCGGCCTCGCTGGCGCGGTTCGACTCCCTCGCATTCGGCGGCATCGTGCTCCGTGAACCCGTCATGGCCCTCTCCTCCGGCACGAAGGGTATCGGCGCGTTCGAGGGAATAAGCGGGATCATCGGGAACGATATCCTCGAGAAATTCACCGTCACACTCGACTACAAGAACCAGCGGGTTCTCCTCGAGCGAAACGAACGGTTCGGGGAATCCGCATTCAGGGACAGATGCGGGATGAAGCTCGCCAGGGACGACAGCGCCGGTGTCCGCGTGCACCTCGTCATACCAGGTGCACCCGCAGATCGGGCTGGAATCCGCTCGGGGGATAAGATCCTGAGCATCGACGGGAGGAACACGGCGGCCTTTGAAAACCTCGAGGAGATCACGGAGCTCTTCGAGGCTGAGACCGGCACCGAGCGCCGGCTCGAGATACTGCGCGACGGGGAGACGCTGCGGATCACCGTCGTCCTCGAGGCGTACCT